>DATDGH010000188.1:0-7258 GCA_036522215.1 Candidatus Angelobacter sp.
GGGACGCAGTTCCGGAACGAACTCAATTCTCGTCTCCGCACTCACTCCGCCACTGGTTACCCGCACGGTGCTGGGACCGGCCTGGTTGGGTGGCAGAAGCATATATTCGGCCTGGCCGCCCTCAATGAATACCTGCGTGCCCGGCTCTTTGGGGTTGAGGTCTTTTACCAGCCAGGTGCCGTTGCTGGCTTCCAACGTCAGCGGCGTGCGCACCGTTACCGGTACATCCGCAGCATCCATGAGCCGGACAAGAAACTTCACCGGGGTTTTTCCATCGGCGGGAAAGAGCTTTCTTCCCTCGGCCGTGATCTTCAGTTTGCCCAGCTTGCTGGGAGCAATCACTTCAATCTTCTCTGTTCCGCGGGCGTTGCCGTAGGGATCAAACTGCGTGACTTCAATCCCGTTGCGTCCGGGCTGCAGGTTCACTCCGATGAACTCCCAAACCTCAACATGATTCTCTGCAATCACGCTCTTGGTGCCAATTTCTTTTGCGGAGGCCTCTTTGCCGTTCACCACCAGCTTGAAGCGGTTACCGGCCATGCCTTTGATGCGGATGTTGGTCTGGGCAAAGGGCAATACATCATTGTTGTGCAGGTCTACGAATCCCAGCTCATTGGTGAGCTTGGCCAGATCAACTGTGGTTGCAGGCGTGGTGGCCGCAGCCAGTGATGGGAAAGCGGGAGGTTGCGCTGCTGCCGCAGCCAAGGTCGTTTCCGCGCCAGGGCTTTTTTCCGCAGCCGGCGCGGGCGAACCTTTTTCCGATGCGAGATCGGCATGGGGTCCGCCTGCGCCGGGCTGCGCTGTTGGGCGAGCATCGACAAAACCGCTGGCCGACATGGCCTTCAGTTGTGTCGAATCCTTTTGTATCTCCTGGGCATTGAACTGCGCTTTGACCGCGCGGGCCACTTCCTGTTCGCCACCCACCTGCTTCTTGCGTGTCGCAATCTCCTCGGCCATGGCAGCAGTGCAGTTGGAGATGGCGAAGTCGGCCTTCTGCATCTCACCAAAACGCAGGTCGATGAAGCGGCTGCCGCCGTCGCCGGAATTGCGATTGGAAAGAGCAACCAGGTGCGAGCCGGAGGGCAAGGTGTACGAATCCACTTTCAGAATGTGCAGCCGCGACCCGACTCCGTAGATGCTGTACTTGCCTTCGCCGTCAGTGATGGCGAAGGTGCCATCTTCCAGGTAAATCCGCACGCCGGGAATTCCCAGTTCGCCCGGGTCCTGCATGCGGTTGCCGTTGCAATCCTGGAATACTTTGCCGACGATGAATCCGTTGTCGCTGAAAACGCCGCCCTGCACATTCACATGCGCGCTGGAGGTATTGGATTGTGACCCGGCACTGCTGGCCGTAGCCCGATTGATGTTGTCGCCGATGTTGGCTCCAGGCCCAACCAGCACGCGGTAGCTGAGCTTCACATCGGCATTCGCCGCCAGAGTGCCAATACTGAACGTGAGCACCGGACCTTTGCCCGGCGGATCGTTGATGGGAACACCGTTCAGCCGGGCGCTTCGGGTCTGATAGATAAATGCCGGCGGAAGATTGTCTGTGACTTGCACGTTGGGCAGCGGCGCCGACAGAAGATTCTTGATCTCTACGGTGTAGTCAATGAAGTCGCCAATCTGGACTTGCGTCCGGGCCGCGGTCTTCTGCACAAACAGCTGCGTCGTCGGCGCTGCATCCACCGGCACATCGAAGAGCACGATTCCCGAGTTTGCGGCCACGGTGAAAGTGCCGTTGTACGAGGCTGAAGGATCGATGTGGCGTCCCGGAGGAAGCTGGGTGGGCGGCACAGTCGACGGGAAAGTGTAAGTAGTGGGCGGCTTCACCGAGACCTGGTAGGTGCTGGGCAAAACCTGCGGGAACTGGAACTGCCCGTTGGCGCTGGTGGTCACCGTGCTGGGCGCGGAGGTGGTACCGTCAAACTGGAACACCGTGGCTGGAGCGTTGGGATGTCCGCCGTTGCCGTTGCCGCTGACGTCGATCAACGTAACCGAAGCGCCCGCGATGGTGACGTTGCTGCGGCTGTCAAAAATTACGCCCTGAGGATCGATCAAGATGGTGGCGGTGACGCTGGTGGCTCCGCAGCCGGACATGCTGGCCACAATCTGGTCGTTCCTGAGTACCTCCATGATTTTGTTGCCGGAGACGACTGGATTCGTGCTGCCATCCCGCGTGGGCACGGCAGGCAAGATGCGGAAGACTCCGGTATTGGGTCCGGTCTCCGTCGCCGTAAATGTCTCAACATCGCCGGTCAGGGTGGAGGTGAGCGTAATCGCCTTGGTCTCCACGGTCAGCGGGTCAAGATTGCAGGCCGCTGCATCCAACTGCACAAACAACGGGGAGCCTACGGCCGAGGCGTGAATCACGCGTGCGAAATTGGTATCGAGATAGTAGGCAATCGTCGGCGGCGGACCGGTGACGGGAATGTCCACCGCGTTGGATACCGTAAACGTGTCACTCCCGTTATTGAAAAATACCTGGGCGACATTGTGAATGTTGCCGCTGGCGTTCGAATCCACGGCGACGCTGAAACTAAACGTAGCGCTGGCGCCTGCTGCCAGTGAGTTCAGCGCAAACGCCACTGCGTCAATGATGGAAACATCGGCGGGAGCCGCGCTCATGTAGGTCTGCGCCGGCGAACCCAAGATGTGATACAGGGGCGTTGCTCCGCCCGCGTTCACGATAGCGAAAAATCTGGTGTTGCTGGGGATGAGATCGCTGGCAACGACCTTGGTGGTGGCCACGCCGTCAATGATCACGGTAATTCCGGCCGCGTCACCGCTACCATTGTTGCTTACATTGAGCGTGAACGTGGGATGATCGCCGGGTTTAGCGCCGGTCTGGGATGCAGACTTGGTGATGACTACGGCTGCCGCCCCGGCCTGGGTTATGACGTGGACTACGTTGGACCCGGCTACGGTACTGGCGCCGGAAGCCGCGGTATATGAAGCACTTGCCTGATTGTCGATGGAGATGCCGGGAGGAACACTGCCCCATGATGTCGCCACTGCAAAAAGCAGCAGCAACACCAGAAACACGGGTAGTGTGATTCGTTTTTTCACCGGCAATGCTCCACAACCAACGCCTAAGCTGACTTCCCCCGGATGGGGTCCCGGCTGTTTTTCCGGGCCACACGCGGGGGAAATTTGCTGGAGGCCCGCCGCGGCGGGCCTCCCATGCTCAGTTTGTTTACTGGATCTTCACCGCGAAGATGATCACTGCTGACTGACCAGGAGTCAGAGTGCCCACAGTCGCGCTGATGGTTCCAGCCGTTCCATTTGCAGGAGCGGTGATTGTGCCCACAGTCGTACTTGCCGGTGGGTTGTTGCGGTACACCGTGAAGGCCGGAGTCGCATCACTCACAACTACACTGGTGATGTTGGACGTGCCGGCGTTAGTCGCCGTGATTTGATAGATCACGCATGCACCGGGAACGGCCCCGGCGGTGATGTTGGTTTGTACGAACGCTCCGGCTACGCCGCTACAGGTGGCATCCAGTGATTGTGCTTTTACCAGCCTGAGCTCTCCGGCGATGACGGTTGTCTGGTCCTGCGCGGTGGCAAATGTCGCGTTATAGCCCGCGCGCGCCGTTGTGGAATCAATGGCACCCACCGCAGCTCCGGACGGAGCAATGACTTTCACGAACATGGTCACGCTCTGGCCGGGGTTGAGGGTGAAGGTGGTGGAGGTGGAAACTGCCTGGTCGCCGGCATCCAATACGCCGTTGCCGTTGGTGTCCTGATACAGAACTGAGCTCCAGCCGGTAAGGGTGTCAGAAGTGATCGGGTTGCTGAAGGTGATCGCCTCTGCCACGTTGCCGTTGTTGGTCAGGCTATGGGTGTAAACAACCGAGCCGCCGGGGAAGATCTGATTGTTCCCGTTCGGCGTTAAGGTCACGTTGTGAATGGTGTTCACAGTGACCTGGTCATGGATTTGATCCAGGGCGCCCGAGGTGGGCGACTTGGACTGGAAGTAGACCGCTTGTGCTCCAGCAGGGTAGTTGGCGGGAATGCTGACCACGGCGCAAACCAATTTAGCCGTGCCGCCGTTTACCACGCCGGTATTGCTGATTACGGTACCGAGATTGGCTGCGGTACAGTCAGTGCCATTGCTGGCATGGAATACCACAGTCCAGCCCGCCGGAAGCGTGTTGCTGCTGCCGAACGTGGTGGTGGACGAAGCCAGCAGATCATAAGAATCTGCCACGCTGGCCCCGCTGGTGTTGTTGGTGTACAGCGTAAAGGTAGTTGTGGTTCCCGGATTGGTAGCGTTGGTCACTACCGGCGAAGCTTCCGGACCGGGCCCGACACCCAGAACGCCCGGGCTGCCTAAAGCGGCGTTGTTGGTCAAGTCAACCGTGTTGGTGGTGATAGCCACCAAACGGTCTGTCATGCTGGCGTTGGCGCCAGCATTCAATGCCCCGACAACGGTTGATGTTGCAGTTGCAGTCGCGTTGAAAGGACCACCAGTCGCGCCCGCCGGCAAGCCGGCCTTCACGATGACGGTGTAGCTCGCGCCTGCGGCCAATGGGCCGGTGTCCGGAATGCTGTCGCCGTTGGTATCGATCAGCGGTGTCACACCGTCGCTCTTGTAGAGCGTAAACACGGTTCCAGCCGGGAAAGTGTTCGACGGAATGGTGATGTTGAAGGAATCGGTTCCGTTGCCGGTGTTGGTCACGACATCAGTAAAAGTGACTGTGGCGCCCTGGGCAGCGGCGTTGATGGTGTCAATGCCGTTAATGGTGCCGTCATTGTCGTTGGCCACAACGCCGGTATCGCTGATGGTGACTGCAGCACTCTGGCGCACGGTAAAGTTGACGCTGTTGCTGCTTCCGTTCACCGTGGTGCCGGAACCATCGTTGTAGGAATCTGTGGCAGTGTTGGTCAACACACCAGGCGCTATGCCTGCGGCGATGTTCACCTGGAAGGTGATTTGTCCGGAGACACCTGCTGCTACCTGATCGATGATCGAGGTCATGGTACTTCCGGTCACACTGTAATCAATGTGCGGCGAGCCGGAGGCGGGTTGCACGTCGCCTGTGGCATCCGTCAGTACTGTAGCGCCGGTCACGCTCCAGCGGCCGCTGCCGGCCACGTAAGTCATGCCCGCGGGCAATGCGTCGCTGATGTTGACAGTGGTCGCAGTGCTGTTGCCGCTGTTGGTGTAAGTCAACGTAATTGTGTAAGGTCCGCTGCCGGCAGCGCCGGAATTGGAACTCAATGCCTTGGTCACGTTGATTACGGCGTTGGATGTAGCTGTGGTGGTGTCAGTATTGGAAGCAGACTTAGTGTTATCGAACACGGATGTGGTGGTGACGGAGAAGTTGTTGGTCTGTCCCGCCGTGGCGCCTGGAGGCACCGTGCCTGTGATCACGAACTTGAAAGCATTGGCTGCACCCGGGGTTACTGTAACCTGTGTCCCGTTCAGATCGGTGAAGCTTGACGGTACTCCAGTGCCGGTGGCATCCGGATAGATGTGAACATTGGTAAGCGTGAATGCTCCTGATTGTGCTGGAGCCAGGGTCAGCGTGAAGCTGTCACTGCCGTTGCCGGTATTGGTCAGTGTGTGGGGGTAGAACACTGGCGAGCCGGGCGAGGCAGTCTTGGCGCCATTGGCAGTCAGCGTGAGACTGGCTACCTGTTGCACGATTGTGGTAACTACATTGGATGTGGCTGTGCGCGATACTGAAGAACTGTCAGTATATGTAGCCGACGCCTGGTTACCGATGGCAGTGCCGGCGGCTGTTTGCGCGGATGCGCTGCCCGGAACCAACAGCACGGTCCCGACCAGCAAGAGTGTAATGAGCAAAATGGGTATTCCAGCTAAACGCCTTCTACCCCTGGTTAATTTCTCCCCCAACATTGTTGTTCTCCTTAATTTTTTCAATTCAACGTGAATGATTTGTCCCCGGACTAGAATTCCTGGGCGCATGCTTGCAATGCCACGTCGCCCGGAACCCAGGTCTTTAATTTGCTGCCTTTACTTTCATTCTGGCTTTCACGCTCTTGCTGCCGCCGCCCGGGATTTGCCCCAGGGTCCAACGCAGGGAGCGATATTCCGAAAAAGGAACCAGTTGCTCGACCGTTTTGCCGTCGGGGCCTGATACCTTACGTTTCAAGGGCACAGGCGCGAAGTTGTGTTCATCCGTGCTGGCCGTCAGTTGCTGCGGCTGAGCAGTCTCCGGCAGAAATTCCATTCCAGCCGGTACCGGCAGGGTGGCAATTACATTGGTGACAGCGGCTTTGTCGGTGTTGCGATATTCCGCAACGTATTCAATTACTTCACCGGGCTTGGCCTTATCACTGGGCTGCATTTGCTCTTTGCCATCCACCACCACAATCTTGTTGGCTGTGAGCACAACCTTCACTTCCGCCAGTACAGGCAGGCAGAGTGCAATCACGGTCACAGCGATCCAAGCGGTCTTGAGCGTTTTTATGGTTCCCATGGGGATACTCCTCTTAAACTTGGTTAATTTGTGACTTGTGCAGTCGGGAGCTTCTGCGGAAAAGCAGGTTCCCTGTTCTCACAAATCACGCAGTAAGTTGTTTGTTTCCTGCCTCTGGGCGAAAACTTGCACCTATCTCTGGGGAGTTGTACTTACTTACGCTGCCCGAAGTCTAAAATAAGCGGTTTTTAACTAACAATAGTACTTTCGTAATTAGAGAGACAAATCAGTAACCAGCAGAGGTGTTTCGGTATGCATTCATGAGGCGGGTCTAGAGAACACTTGCAGGTGCTCTGGATTTTCGGGCATCGACTTCACATAATTAAGCCATCGCAGTACAAAGATTTCAAACCCATCTGCTTGACATGGTCGGGCCATCTTAAGCGAGAGAAAGGCGGGCGTTATGGGCATTGGCAAAACCAATACGGACCGTACCAAACATCCGCAGCACATCACTTATGGCAAGCTAGTTGAATGAAATTCCATAGTGAATACCTGACTTTCAATACCAAAAAGCACCGCGAATACATCCACATTACGCCGCAGGTGGAGAAGATTGTGCGCGATACGGGAATCAAGGATGGGATGGTGCTGGTTTCAGCCATGCACATCACTGCCGGCGTTTACGTGAATGACAATGAAGAAGGCCTGATCGAAGACATTGATCAATGGCTGGAAAAACTGGCGCCATTTCACCGCGAATACCAACATCATCAGACGGGCGAAGATAACGGCGATTCACATCTCAAAGCCATTCTCGTCCACCATCAAGTGATTGTGCCAGTTAGCAACGGTAAATTGGTGCTAGG
>DATDGH010000189.1:0-6571 GCA_036522215.1 Candidatus Angelobacter sp.
CCTGTCCTGGCCCGGATCCTGAAGGAAAGAAATTTGCTTTCAACCAAGCTGGCCTCAGTTGCAGTTTCCTGTGCCGCCGTGGACGACGCTTCTGGTTGGCTATTGCTGGCCATCATTACTTCGATGGTGCATTCCGCCGAAAATTGGCTGCATCTGGCGATAACCATGTCTTACCTGCTCGGCTTCATCGTAATCATGTTGGTTCCTGTCCGGCAGGTCTTGATTTTTCTTGAAGGCCGCCACCCAAAAGGCAATGCGGGAGGAGGAATCTTCTTCGGCCTCATCCTCTTTATGCTTGCGTCAAGTTGGACCACGGAAAAGCTGGGAGTGCATCCTTTGTTCGGCTCTTTTCTGGCGGGGCTTGTGGTGCCGAAGAATCAAGGGCTGGCAACAAAGACCATTGAGAGGATCGAATCCCTGACCCTGGCAGTCCTGCTGCCGCTGTTTTTTGCTCTCACCGGTCTTAGGACCCGCATCGACCTCCTTCTCGGAGGCAGGTTTTGGGCTCTGGCTGCGGCGATCATTGCATTAGCTATCTTTGGCAAATTGGCGGGCGCAGTAGCAGGAGCGTGTCTCGCCGGAACGCCATTCAAAGCCTCTCTAGCACTCGGTATTCTTATGAACACACGCGGCCTTGTTGAACTCGTAGTGTTGAATGTCGGGTTGGAACTTGGCATCCTGTCTCCTGCTCTGTTCACTATGATGGTCATCATGGCTCTGGTCACAACATTCATGACGACTCCTCTGTTGGATCTTCTTAAAATCACGAATGAAGAAATTCGTTTCAGGAAATTTCACATGGCTGTTATACCTGCCGTAGGAAAACCGCCCCTCTAATTTGATCAATTCCCATTCTGAATCCAGGCACAACACGCGTACATTGGTTTCTGGAAGGTACTTGCGCCGATCTTCCAAAGTCAGAAGCATGGTCAAGCGGGCACAGGTGATCATTGACCGCAGCCGGTCCCGGGGATTCACGATGCCCAGAGGCACATAAGCCCCCCAGCCTTTAACACTCCCAAAATGGCTGTCCTGATTGTTGGAGGTGGATCTGCTGGATGGATGACAGCAGCATACCTGAGCAAAGTATTCGGCCGCCAGGTCAATATCAGCCTGGTGGAATCCGCAACTATAGGCACGATTGGCGTGGGTGAAGCCACGTTTAGCACCATCCACCTCTTTTTCAAGTTCCTTGGCCTGCAAGAGGAAGACTGGATGCCGGCGTGCAACGCCAGTTACAAGCTCGCTATCAAGTTTGTAAATTGGAACGCTGAGGAGTGCTGCCAACTTCTGATCCAATCCGGTGACGAGGTCGCGACCTTCAAAGTTGTGGAAATTACCGAGTTCCACGCCCATCTGAGGCGTCAGTTCCTTGTCTCGCAAAGCAAAGGCATGAATCACGCCGCCCGTAATGTCACCGACGAAAAGGACGTTATCAGGCCCGAACGTGAGCACGCCTGCTGATCGGAGTGGACCGGAATTGCTTTCTGCAGCAAAAACGTTAGCGGTCTCAACAGGCATTCGACCATATATAGCAACTCCGACGGTAGACGCTGCGGCAATTCGCAACATGTCCCGCCGCGATGGGCCGCCAGATACTGGCGTATTCTTCATCTCTTTCTCACCTCCTTTATTCCTCGTTCGCGGCCAATCATGGTTCGCCACGATGTAAGTTCGAATGATTGCTAGATTTCGACTTCCCCTCCGTCAGGATCACTTTGGAACTTCCACGCCCCGCCAGAGCGGAAGCTGGAAGCGGTAGCAAACGTGTCCTCCATGAACTGCATGTACACGACCTTGTTGTTGCGCACTTTGCAAAAAATCGAAAAAGGTGTGGTGATCGTTTTTCGCAGCTTGGTTGAGGTGTAGGTAAAACGACCGAACACCGCTACGTTCCCCTCTTCTCCGAAGATGGATTCAGGCGTGAATGAATCAATGGTCCAGTAGCGAGCAACATCGTGGAACGCTTTGCTTATCGCATTGACGCCGTTACCGGTGCCGCACCACGGCATGATTTTGTGCAGGTCGGGATTGCTGTAATTGAGCGAGACGTACGTGACGTCCGGCGCACACAAGGACCCGACCACCTGTGGATCCTGAATGGAGTCGAGGAGCGTTCGCACGATCTCTTTTGGTTCACTGGCCAATTCATCCTCCTCCATGTGTCGCAAGGAGAGCTGGAAAAGTGCTCTTCGAGAGCGATTTGTCTTCTATGCTTCGGCGCATACTGCTCACACGTTAGCCGCCAGCTGCTTCAGAATCGCGTCAGCCGTTACACCTGCTGAATAGTTCTGCTGGCCTGTGATGAGGTTGCCGTCGACGACTGCATGGGGCGTCCAGGCCGCTTTCGCGATATACCGCGCTCCCCGCCCTCCAGAAACACGGAGGCGATCTTCCAGGAGCCACGGCGCGTTCCCCGCAAAGCCTGCTTGCGTTTCCTCTTCATTGCTGAAACCCGTTAGCTGGCGATCCCCAAATGCCCACGTTCCGTCGGCACGCGATGCCGTGAAGAAGCCCGCGGGCCCATGGCAAACCGCGGCGACGATCTTCCTTGAATTGTCGAGCATTGTGACGAGCACTGCTCCGATTGCCGAGTAGACAGCCATGTCTTGCATCGGGCCGTGTCCACCCACCAGGAAGATAACGTCGAACTTATCCGGATTGATGTCCTCGACGCGCATGGGTGATGTGAGGGCCGAGCCCAAGCGCTTCAAATAGTCTTGCTGCTCATTCACCCTGTTCGCATCGTTGTTGTTATAGGCCAAATTGAAGCTCAATGGGTCGACTGTCGGACTTACGCCACACGGAGCCGCAATCGTCACCTTGAAGCCCGCTTCAGTGAATTTGCGATGCGGGGTAACAAACTCTTCCGACCAAAAACCGGTGGGATGAGGTCTGGCGTTCTTCATGGTCCACACATTCGCCCCTGACACCACCATGACTACGGATGCCATCCTGCCGCTCCTTTTCAATTCGTGAGCACCCTGCCTGTATAGATGTGATTGCTTGCAACAATCAAGAGGACGCACAAAGTTTTTGCGTCTTTTGTGCAATCGTTGTCCTGATTCTGCTACTGGCTTGGATCCTTAGTGTTGTTTACGAAGTGCTATGGGCGAGTATCCGAAGCGGCGGCGAAAGGCGGATGCAAGATGACTGGAGCTGCTGAAACCCGTCTTTGTGGCGATTTCTCCGATCGTCAGCAACGGCTGATTGATAAGCAGGTCACGCGCGGTGGCAAGGCGTCTAGTTAAGACATATGCATAAGGGGGTACACCCAAGGCTTGACGGAACGCCCGCCCGAAATGGCGTGCACTCACACCGGCGAGCGACGCGAGTTCGCGCAACGCGATCGGCTCGCCCAGATTGTCTTCTATGTACTCGTGGACAAGTTTTAGGCGCCTGCCCGGCAAACCACCGTCACATGGCGGGGCGGGAGGCGACAGAGACGAATAGGATCGGATCATGTGGTGCGCTAGGAACTCGCTTGCGCTCTCGGCATAGAGTTGACCGGAAGGAGAGAGGTTCTCGGCCTCAAGCGAGGCTTCTTATCACGGTTTCGATTACCGGGTCGCGCACCTGGAATTGCCATAACATTTCAACTTGTTTGGGATCGGCTTTCGAATGTTCTGCAATTACGCGATGTAGGAATGCGTCCGGCACGAATAATGCGGCGACACGAGGAAACCGGGTCCCCTCGTAACTCGCTTTGACTCCGGCAGGAACAAAACTGACATTACCTGGATGGCTGAAGCCCTCGCGAACACGGTCGTCCACCTCGGCTCGCACGCGGTGGTCACGCGGAGCCGACATCACCAATCCGATTACGTTATCCGCATACGTAGCGGCCATTTGACGTGGCGCATCAACAACGTGAAGAACAAATGTCTTCCATGCCGCCGAAACATGCGCCGGCGTAGCAATAAGATGCGGAACTTGCAACGACGAAACTGGACCCTCAAGCATAGTGATTGACACCAGCACGAACACAGTAACGGCCACAATCACTCCGCCATTCTCAACCGGCGCGGGTGTTCCGGCCATCACGCCTGACGGCAAGAACCTCTATGTGCCGCACGTGAATGCGGGGGTGACGGTAATCAGCACCGCCACCAACAGCGTAATCGCCACAATCCCAGTGGCGTCGGGTGCAGTGACAATGGCGCCCAGTGGCGCCACTGCGTATGCCATGGTTACAAACGCCGTCGCGGTGATTGACACTGCCAGCAACACTGTCGTGGCCACTATTCCGATACCGTTTATTGGGCCTGATTTTGTTGCCCCCAACATAGTGGTAACCCCGGCAGGCAATGCCGTCTATGTGGCGTCTCCCGGATCCGATATTGTGAGTGTCATCTCCACCGCCACAAACTCCGTTATTGCATCGGTTAGTCTCCCCCTCGAACGGGTTTCCCGGGGGCCTGGCGATTACGCCAGACGGTTCAAAGGTCTACGTTTGCAATTTCGATCTCAACATCATAGACACGGCTACCAACACGCTGGATCCTGTTTCGGTTCCGATCCCTGGAACTCAAACCACCGCAGCGATTACTCCTGATGGAGCATTCGCGTACGTGATCGACGGGAACAACAATGTCGATGTAGTAGATATAGCGACCAATACCGTTGTTACCACGATTCCAGAGGGCGGCGCCCCCCTTGATATAGCCATCGCCAACCTGAGCACGCTTTTCTCGAACTTCGCCATCAGCGGCCTGTCGGTAAACAAGAAAGGGTTCACGGAATCGGGCGCCTTCGTGCTGGGAGCGAACAGCTCCGGCCTCGATCTTGCCCATCAGCCGGTCACCATCACGGTTGACAATCTTTCGCTGACCATCCCCGCAGGTTCGTTCAAGCAAGTGGGCGGAAACATGCACTTCGTGTTCAACGGCACAATCAACGGTCTCTCCGTCAGCATGAATCTGATGGCGACTCGAGGCACGAACAACAGCTTCAAGTACTCGATCACGGTGAACGGAGTGGACCTGACCGGTGCGCCTAACCCCGCAACCGTGAGTCTTAAGATCGGAGGAAACAGCGGCACCACCACAGCGCCGTTCTAAATGAAGCGCTGGTTCTAACAAAAGCAATCTGCGAGGGATTCACCACAGGGTTCCTCGCTCTTATCAAAGGCTAATTGCCATTTGCTAATTGCCAATTGCTTTTTTGAAACAGCGGCCTTTTCAAGTTTGTGACAGGTAAGAGGACAAGGGGAAAACGCCGGCTCGGCGTCGCGGGAGCTGGTAAAACAAGGAACAGCGATGGCAACCGGCCATTGTTCTTCAGTCCTCAGCGATCGGCTAATCATAGGGTGGTGACTGCTTTGCTGGCAATCACACTCGTTCCCGTACTGATGGTCATTTTCATCAAAGGCAGGCTAAGACCTGAGTCGGCGAACCCGATTTCTCGCTTAACTCAGGGCCTGTACCTGCTTGGTTACAACTTCAGCGTGGCTGTCTGGGTCGGATATATCGCCCTGTTCGGCATTGCCGTTGAAACCGGAGTTGTCATGGTCGTGTATTTGCATGAGGCCTTGAATAAGCGCCTTTTACAAGATAACGTCGCCCTGACCAATGAGGACATCCGCGAAGCCGCGATCGAGGGAGCGGTGCAGCGTTTACGGCCCAAGCTGATGACGGTCTGTGCTGTACTGGCTAGCCTCATCCCCATTCTTTGGAAAAGTGGAATCGGCTCCGATGTCATGAAACCCATCGCCGCCCCCATTGTTGGCGGCATGATTACTTCGACGATCCACGTGTTGATTGTGGTTCTTGTCTTTCTTTGTGCTCATGAAAGAACGCGCACTTCGCCATGGTTCATTGAGAGCACAAAGGCAGGCACTCGAGGATGAATGAAGCTTAATTTAGCCAATGAACAATGGACCGAAACAGAAAGCCGACAGAATCAAAGTTCTTGGGATTCGGCCAGCCACAATACTGTGACCATTGAGGTCAATCACGCCAACCAAAGAAGACGACAGGGTCGGCTGGTATGCTTTTGCCATGACTGAATTGACGATTGCGCGCGAAGCGATTGCGAATCGCTGAAGATGGCTGGAGTATTTCACGATTGCTTGGAATAGCGTCGAAGGCTTGATCGGCATTGCTGCAGGCCTCCTCGGGGGCAGCATCTCGCTTGTTGGTTCTGGCATAGATAGTTTTATAGAGGTTACCTCGGGTGCCACACTGCTTTGGAGAATGTCGGTTGATGCGAATGCTGAGAGGCGAGAACGAAACGAAAAACTGAGCCTCAGGATTGTAGGGGTATGCTTCCTGGTCCTTGCCGTTTACATTGCCTGCGCAGCCGTGTCGGACCTGGCAAGGAAAGCAGCCCCCGAGTGCAGCATACCGGGAATCGCGTTGGCCTGTGTTTCCCTCGTCGTTATGCCAATTCTATCGCATGCTAAGAGGAAGGTCGGTGATGCGCTGAGCAGGGCAGCAATGAAGGCGGGTGCGCGCCAGACTGATTTCTGTGTCTATCTCTCAGCGATTTTGCTGGCCGGTCTCGTACTCAATGCGGGGTTGGGATGGTGGTGGGCAGATCCGATTGCAGCATTGACTATGGCACCAATCAT
>DATDGH010000190.1:0-7391 GCA_036522215.1 Candidatus Angelobacter sp.
GTCCATCACTCCGCGAATCTTGACGGCGATTCCCCGCAGCGGGATGCCGAATGACTTGGCCAGCACCTGGACCAGTTCTACCCCGCACGAAGCTACTCCAGAGAGAAATATCTCCGCCGGGGTAAGTTCTTCGCCGGGACATCCGTTCTGTACCGGCCCGTCAACCACAAAGTGATGGTTGCGGGCGCTGCATAGGACGCGGCCAAATACATCGGTGGATGCTGCCTGTGCCTGGTATTCGCGTATGTCTGATTGCGCCATCCACTCCCCCTGATAAATTCTTGTGCCCTCTCCAGTGTAGCAACGCCTATGGGCTCGCCGTGCGGTCCCTGAACAACCTCCGGTCGGCATTGGTCACCTCCAGAGTCGGCCCCGGCGAGGGCCGGCCCTGTGCCCCGCAAAAAATACTGTCACTCTCACAGCGTTTTTCGGCAAAGAGGGTTCGGGTGGCGAAAAGCTCACTTTTCCTTGCACGGCGTCTGCAGCGAATTACTCCTGACGATTTGATCTACTTCCTCGAATCCGGTGAGGTAGCCAAAGTTGTAGCGCGCCGGCAGGGCGAAGACGTGCTTGTGGTTTCGTCCCAGTTCGCTTGGGCCAATGGGCGCGGCGCCGATGTGAAAGTCGTCCCTCTCTATTGCATCCCATTGCTTGCGTGTAAACACCATAATGGGAATATCCTGCCGGGGATTCTCCTTGGTCCAGAGTGGATGCCGGATGTAAATGATCGGGCCATGTTGGACCACCTGATAACCTTGCGCGCCTCTGGTGTTGAAGCCTTCCCACTGGTCCATCACCAGGGTGTATCCCTGCCAGCTTTCAGGAAGCGAGAAGCAGAAGCCATATTGCGGGTTCTTGTAAACAATTCCCGGGCCGGCCGGTTTTGAGGGAGCTTGCACCTGTGCCTGCGCCGGCAGACAGAACCGGGCCACGCCAAGAACAAAAACCGTTATCGCGAGGATTTGTTTGAGTCTGGCAATGAGCATTGCTGAGAATAGTATCAAACGGCGACTTTCTTAGTCAGGCTGGTAGAGCCTCACCTCATCTCCGTCTACCACCGCCAGAAGACCTTCCGACGACAGAGCGTAATCCACCACAGCCTTTTGCACTTTGACCGAAGCTACTCGCTCCCACGATTGCAAATCGTAAAGCTCAATGCGAACGGGCTGAGAACCGCTCATGCCGAATGGAGCCATCGCATATTCGTCCGTCCTGATTGCGATGTAGTGGGAACCGCCGGCCACGGCGCCAAACTCCGTGTCCGTAAGCGGTTTCTGCGGGGCCGTGGTCAATAAAAACTGCTCCTGGGCGGACCACACCGGAAGGTAATAAGGCAGGTGCAGCGTCTTGATGACCTGAAAGGTATCAGCATTCAGGATCTCCACATCCGCTTCAGATTTGCCTGGGGTAAATATTTTTGTATCGGGCCGCAGCTCGCCGAACCTTTGCTGATGGACAAGCGCCACTTGTTTGCCCGATGGGGTAACGCTGATCTGCCAGTAATCGATCGGCGCCTGGCTCGCCAGGGGCAGCTTTCTGGCAACCAGCGGATGAAAGTCAGGGTCATAGAGGGCCAGCATGGCTCCGGCACGCACAATGAACTTGCCATCATGTGTTGGCACGATGCTGGAATAGTCTGCCGACGTCAGGAATTGTACGTGTCTGATCTCGACCCCAGTTTTCACGTCAAAGACCCGCGCCAGAAGGGCAAAGTTTCCGCCACCGCCGCTGACGCTTCTGGGGGCGAGTGGAGCAGGATCTCGTCTGCGGTTGACCTGATAAATCAGGAGCCGATCGGACGATAGAAACACGACACCTTGCTGGGCTAACCAGATGAGACCCTGGGGCCGATCAAAGCGGTGAATACCGCCTTCGCCGGTGAGCTTGAACTTCCATAGCTCATGCGCAGGCCGGGTGCTGCTTGGATTGGCAAACAGCCATAGCATCACGGCCATGACAAGTCGGTGAGGCATTTGAAGCTGACATTTTAATTTAGATGAAAGAGGTTTAGCCGTTAACTGAACAGTTTAGGGCTAGTCATTCTCGACGTTCAAAGTGTCGAGCGCGTAGGGAGTCCTCGCTACGCTTCGGAGTAAACTACAAACAAACTACTCAAAAATCTAATCCCCAAAATCAGGCGCAACTTGCTCCGCGACATGCGCGGTCATGGCTTTATGCGCCGCTTGCTTCAGCTTGGGTAGCTTGACGTCCCAGGCCAGACCGAGCTTCTGCAGTACCCAGATTCCGTACCAGCTGAAATCAATTTCGTACCACACGATTCCGTGGCGGGCCGCCTGGGGATTGGCGTGGTGGTTGTTGTGCCAGCCTTCGCCAAAGCTCAGGATGGCCACCCACAGGCTGTTTTTGGAGCTGTCACCGGTAAGAAAGCGCTGCGATCCCCACATGTGGGTGGCGGAATTCACAAACCAGGTGGAGTGCAGGCCCCAGACCGTGCGGAAGAAGATGCACCATAGCACCCAGGAAATTCCTCCGGTCAGGAACAGCACTATGCCGAGCACGGTAATCGGCAGCCAGTGCCAGCGGCTGATCCAGGTGTGAAATTTGTCTTTACGCAGATCGGGTACATAAGGCAGAAGTTCAGGCGCGTGGTTGCGCAGGGCGCGGCCGGTGATGATCCATCCCATGTGCGACCAGAAGCCGCCATCACGGGGCGAGTGCGGGTCGCCCTCCTTGTCAGTGTTCTGATGGTGCACGCGATGGATGGCTACCCAGAAAAACGGCCCACCCTCGAGCGTGAGCGTGGCACAGACGGTAAGAAAATATTCAACCCATTTATAGGTCTTGAAGCCGCGATGCGTCAGCAGCCGGTGATAACCGATGCCAATCCCCGGACTACCGGCCAGCCATAAGAGAAACAGGGACAGCAAGATTGCCTTCCAGTTGAAGAAAAACGGGGCAGCCAGCGCGCCCAGGTGAAACATGCTCATGAAGAAAACAGTCAACGGCCGGAGAGGTTCAGAGCGGGTACGGTCGTGTTCAAGGAAGGCCAAGGTCTCATCCTCGCTGCACTATTGGAACTTAAAACCCTATCAGGCAGGACGGTTGCTAAGTGTAATAGTTTTGTAACAGTAAAGCAGTACTTGGTATTGAGTGATCAGCCAGACCAAAATAAAACCTTACCACTGATTCCAGTGATAACCCCCGAACCCTGAGGTAAAATAGAAGCGGCATGAAGCCACTCTCTTTCGCGGCGAGGGTCGTCCTTTTTCTTTGTCTGGCAGCGGTTCTGTTTGCTGCCTGGACGCAGCCCGATTCTTTGCATTCGTTTGCGATTCTTGCCCCGTTGTGGCTTTTTCTAGCCACTGTTGTCAGGCCAGAGATACGCCCCTCTAGCGAGTCCGCTACTCTGCCCTCGTTTCCGGTCCTTCCTCTTTTCTCTCCACGGCCTCCGCCGGTTCGGTAACTCGCGAGCAAAACTTGAACGTTACCAATAACGCTTGGAATTGAACTGACTCGGGCTCGAGCACTGCATCTGCTCATGGCCCGCCTGTCTGCGGAAGGCCATGAAGAACAAACTGCTGAAAATCTTTTTATTGTGTTTGCTTGCCTACGGCTCCATCCTTGGCATCCCGATGGACCCTAAGGAGATTGAGGAGCTGCTGGCGGGCATGAACCAGGCGAAGGAATGCACCCTTGAAGAGGAGGCCGACAGTGGTGATCCGGATACGACTGATGGGCGAAAAATCCACCACGGAGACTACGGAGAAAGGTTAGAGGAAAATCAAAACCAGATGCAGGACCTCACCGCAGAGGGTGCAGAGAAAAAGGGAGACCATTGAGATCTGACTCTGGGATCTACTCGGTGTCCTCAATTTTCTTTACTTGCGCGGTGAATGTTCCCCTGGCTACGCGGGCGGAAACGTCGTCGCCGGGCGAAAGCCTGGATGCGTCTTTCACCAGTGTTCCGCTGGCGTCAAAGACCAGGGCATAGCCGCGCTCCAGTATCTTGACTGGGGAGAGCGCCTCGAGCGTAGCGGCAGACTGGTTCAAGCGGGCGCGCTGCTGGGCGAGCAGCGCGCGCATAGTTCGCGTCAGCGCGTCACTGCCGGATTCCACCTTGGCGCGGGTGGCGGCCAGCGAGCGGCGAAAATCAAAGTGGCGGACGCGGGCCGCAGCAATCTCCAGCCGCCGCCTGTACTCGTGCAGCAAGCGCTGGTGCGTGGCGCCGAGGCGGTAGAGGAGTTCATCCAGGCGCTGGGCCCGGCGCGCGATCACATCCTGAATGCGGGCAAACGCGCCGTGCTGCGCCAGGCGATCGAGCTGCGATTTGGCCATCAGCAGCCGGTAGCGCGCGGCGCGCCCCAGGCGCTGATGCAGATGCGCCAGGTCCTCGGCCAACTGGCGCTTGGATTCAATCACCAGTTCGGCGGCAGCAGAAGGCGTGGGCGCGCGCAGGTCGGCCACAAAGTCGGCGATGGTGAAGTCGGTCTCGTGTCCCACGGCGGAAATCACCGGGAGCCGCGAGCCGGTAATGGTCCGCGCCAGGCCTTCATCGTTGAATGCTGCCAGGTCTTCGATGGAGCCGCCGCCGCGGGCCACAATGATCACGTCAACATCTTTCGTGCGGTTGAAATAGCGGATTCCCGCCGAGACCTCTGATGATGCAAATTCTCCCTGCACTTGTGCCGGATAAATCAGGATGCCCACACTTTCGTGCCGCCGCGCCAGCACGTTGAGCATGTCCTGCAACGCGGCCCCGCGAGGCGAGGTCACAATACCAATCCTGCGCGGCAACTGCGGCACGGCTTTTTTCCGGCGGCTATCGAACAGGCCTTCCTGCGACAATTTGTTCTTGAGCTGCTCGAAAGCCAGTTGCAGCGCGCCTGCGCCCACGGGCTCCAGAAATTCAGCGGAGAGCTGGAGTTCGCCGCGCTGGTCGTAGATCGTGACTCGTCCGCGGGCAATGATCTGCATGCCATTGTCCGGCTTGAAGCGCAGCAGGCGTGCCTGCATGCGGAACATGACGACGCGCAGCAGCGCGTCCCCATCTTTGAGCGCAAAGTACATGTGGCCTGATTCGGCCATGCGAAAGTTGGAAATCTCTCCTTCTACCCAGATATCGGTGTAGGTGCGCTCTACCAGTGTTCGAACAGCGCCCACCAGATCGGCCACACGCCACACTCTCCGCGCTGGCGCCTGAGTGAAGGTGAAGTCGAGCTGTCCTGCATCGTCGAGAGGCATCAGTTGCGGCCCCTGCCAATCAGCCAGAAGATTAAAGACAGAATCACACTGATAAGAAGCGAGGTTGCCAGCGGGAAATAGACCACTGTGCTCTTGCCGCGATAGACAACATCACCCGGCAGCCGGCCGAGGGGAAGATTGAACTTGCCGGTAAAAAGAAGCACCGCCCCCAGGATGATGATGATTGCTCCCAGGAGGAGCAGGAATTTGCCGAGTTCGAGCACGACTCTATTTTAGATCGAGGCAGGCTTTAGATCGGGTGATCGCCGTGATCGGGAGATCGCACGTGATCGGAGAATCAAAACCTGAAGTGCTATGCACTCCGCGTTGGAGATCAGATAATCACTCCGATCAGCAAACCAATCTATTTCCAGATCACCCGATCATCAGATCACGCGCGATCACCCGATTCTTACCAGTACTGGTCCCTCAGCTCGGTCTGCTTGCTGGCCAGGGGGATTTCTACGCCGTTGATGAAGACGTGCTTCACGTCTGTCTTCACGTCCAGCGGATCGCCGTTGGCTACTACTACGTTGGCTGTCTTGCCTGTGTCCAACGATCCCAGGCGGTCGTCTACGCCCCAAATTTGCGCAGGGTTGATGGTAATCGCTTTGAGCGCTTCATCGTGCGGCAGTCCGAAGCCCATGGCATAACCAGCCGCGTAAGGCAGGTTGCGCGCGTTGTGGGCGTCGTAAGATGCGAAGGCGATCTTGATGCCGCGCTTCGCCATCTCCGCCGGCAGCTTGAAAACGGCATCGTAGCGCTCGTTCTCTTTGGGCTGCTCGTAGATTGGGCCGACAATCACCGGGAAGCCCGTGGCCGCAACTTTGTCCAGCAGGCTGGAGGAATGGGCCAGATGGTTCAGTATCACCTTCAGATGGAACTCATTAGCCAGGCCTACGGCAGTCAACAGATCGTTGGGCTCCTCAGCTGCCAGGACCACCGGTCTCTGACCGTGAAGATAGGGCAGAAGCGCTTCCAGTTTCAGGTCACGCTTAGGCGGGGTGGCCGGGCCTTTTTCTTTATCTTTGTCTTTGTCTTTGTCATCCCCGCCAGCAGAAGATTTTTTCTTCTCATAGGCAGCAAGCTTTTGGTCGTAATCCTGGGCATCCAGAAATGTCTGACGCAACTGCGCCGCCAGACCCATGCGCGTAGAAGGAAATTTGAAGTTCTGGAATTGGCCTTGATTGCGCCGTTGCCTTCCCGTGAAGTTGAGAGGCATGGCGATGTCACGGACCATGAGCATCTCCTCGGCGGAGCGGCCATCAAGCTGGATGAACGAATCCTGGCCGGGCAAGGTGTCCTGGCTGGCCGGGGCGACGATGGCATTGGTGATGCCATTGATGCGCGTGACCGGGATCACCGCCGTCTCCGCATGGAAGGCATCGTACACATGCATGTGCGGCATGATCTCGTCGCTGGTTTCCACCAGATCGTCCGTCATCTGGTCGGCAGAAATTTCCGTCAGGCCTAGATGGGTTTCAGAATCGATCAATCCCGGATAGACGGTCATGCCGGTCACGTCAATGACCTTGGCGTCGCGTGGCACGGAGACGGAACCGGCGGCGCCGACGGCCGTAATTTTTCCGTTCTGCATGACCAGCACCCCGTTATCGATCACGCCATGAGTGATGGTCAACAACTTTCCTCCGCGCAACACGATCGTGCCGGAGTTGGCTTCAGAAGCAGCCGGAGGCTTCTTTGCTGTCTGGGCCAGAGATACAGCGGCCAGAATGAGGACAAAAGATATTTTTCGCAACATGATTACTGGCCCTCCTTGTAGTGTGTCAGGCCCAGGCCGGGCAGTGAACGATCAAAGTAGACGTCGCCATCGATCAACACCTCGTCCACCAGGGCCGCGGAGGAAAGCGGATAGCTGTTCCAGATGCTGATGTCGGCATCTTTGCCTACATCCAGTGAACCTACGCGGTTATCAACGCCGATGATCCATGCCGGGTTCAGGGTGATCATCTTCAGCGCCTCGTCTTCCGGCACTCCATAGTGAATGATTTTTCCGGCTTCCTGATTCAGGCGGCGGGTCACGTCTTCAGAATCGCTCTTGAGCGCCACACGCACGCCTTTGTGCATGGAGATGACGGCATTCCACGGAATTCCATCCCAGCCTTCGTACTTGAAGCCCCACCAGTCAGGCCAGGTGGCGATGGCGACCCCGTTGGCAGCGATCTTAT
>DATDGH010000191.1:0-3664 GCA_036522215.1 Candidatus Angelobacter sp.
AACTTTGGGCGGGGCAGATCCCTCGCCCCTACGCCCGCGCTGAAGAAAACGCGCGTGCGCTTAACGGGGACTTCGGGACAGCAGCCTCTAGATTATGGGCTGTTTTGATGGACCCCAACCGTCAATCCGCCCCCGCTGGTAACCAAAGAGGTTCAGTTCCTTCTTAAATGAACGGTATTGGGGGACCCCGGTCACCACCACCCCGCCACGCGAAGCGCGCGTCGGGGACCCCGGTCATCGGAAGAAACACCCAAGTCCCACCAAATCTGATACCTTGATATCCCCAAAAACTAACTCTGGAGCGCCGATGAGATCACTTGGCATATGTACTGTTCTGTTGCTGCTGGCGGTTTGTGCACCCGCACAGAAGGTTTCAGGAAGTTTTGATGACGACCTCCAGGATTTTGTGGAGACACCTGCCGTTCCCGGTTACGAACAGGAACTGGCGGCAAAGATTGCCTCACGCCTTGCGGCTTTCAACCCCAAGACCGACGAGATGGCCAACGTGATGGTTACTGTGGGCAGTGGTTCTCCGCAGCGGATGATCGTGGCGCCCATGGATGAGCCGGGATATGTGGTGAGTGGAATCACCGGCGACGGATACCTGCGCCTGCAGAGACTGCCGCAGGGCGGAGCTTTGCCGTTGTTCAATGAGCTATATTCCGCGCAACCGGTGAAAGTCGGCATAAGCCAGGGCAAGTGGATATCCGGCTCTGTGGCAGGCGTTTCCATTCATTTGCAGCCCCAGGTACAGCATCCGCCAAGCCCGGCTGATCTGGACAACATGTATGTGGACATCGGCGCCGCCAACGAGCAGCAGGCACGGAGTGCGGGCGCGAACCAGCTCAGTCCGCTGGTGATTGAGCGAAAGCTGTATGGATTGGCAAATGCCAATTGGACATCCGCCGCCATCGGCGACCGCTTTGGCGCTGCAATTGTGGTGGAACTGTTGCGCAAGCTGGATCCACAAAAGTTGCACGGAACGCTCACCGTGGCATTCGTGGCGCAACAGTGGACGGAGGCTCGGGGGCTGGATCGCTTGCTGCAACTGCTGAAGCCGGACGAGCTGATCTATGTTGGAAGGCTGATGCGCCGTCCTTTACTGGCTCCTGAAGCAGGCGCGGCAGAGAGCGCGTTGGGATCGGGTTTCACGCAGAAACCGGGCAGCGGAGTGCTTGTGGTTACGCCCGATCCTAAAGCACCGCTATCCGGATTCGCTGCCGAACTCAAGCAGCTTGCCGGACTAAAAGGCATCACTCTGCAACCCGAGTTTTCCATGCCCATTGTTCCGCCGGCAAGGCGCGGCTCCCTTCCGCGAGCGCCTTTGCCCAGTCGCTTTGTGCATCTGAGCGTGGCCACGGCGTGGCCCTCCACACCGGCGGAGTTTCTTGATGTTCATGATGTGGCTGAGCTCACAGCCTTACTCGAGATCTATCTCCAGGGAGAAGCGAACAAGTTTGAGCCGACGACAGTGCATACGATTGTAGACCTCAGGGCTCCTGATAAATACACGATTGCGCCCGGCAACGAAGTCATCTTGAAACACCTTGTCGAGGCTTATGGCGTGAGTGGCGGGCATGAAGCTCTTGTGCGTGAAACTATCAACAATCTCCTGCCCGTGTGGGCCAAGACCCAAACTGACAGTTCCGGCAATTTAATTCTGCGCTGGGGAGCGGCCACTAACAAGCCGCGCGTTCTAGTGGTTGCTCACCAGGACGAAATTGGTTTCGAGGTGCATGCAATATTGCCGGATGGAAAATTGGATCTCGAAACCAGAGGCGGTGGCGTGCTGGCTTACTTTATGGGACATGCGGCCTTTGTCCATTCTGGGAATGGCATCCATCCCGGCGTGCTGGAACTCCCTGAGGGCTGGGACAGCGCGGATTTCAAATGGCCGCGCGGCCCACGCACACAGTTCCGCGTCGACGTGGGCGCGAGCAATCCGGACCAGGTAGCCCAGCTTGGAATCAAGGCCGGTGATTTCGTAACTATTCCCAAGCAATACCACAAACTGCTGGGTACACGCGCCAGCGCTCGCGCCTTCGATGATCGCATGGGCTGCGCCGCGCTTGTCTCCGCCGTCTGGGCGCTGGGGCCCGATCTCAGGAATCGCGATATCACATTTGTATGGTCCACCAGCGAGGAGATCGGCCTGGTAGGGGCGGCTGATGTCGCCAAGCGTCTGGCAACAGAAGGACACGCCCCCGACTACGTCTTTGCCGTGGACACATTTGTCAGCGCCGACTCGCCGCTTGAGTCTAAGCGTTTTGGCGATGCAATTCTGGGGCAAGGCTTTGTAGTGCGGGCTGTAGACAACTCGAATATTGTTCCACCTGCGCTGGTGGCGAAAATTCTCTCGCTGGCGGGGAGCAACCTTATTGCTGCACAGTATGGCGTAACCGGCGGCGGCAACGATGGCTCGGCATTTCTACAGTATGGCTCTACCGACGTGGCCCTGGGTTGGCCGTTGCGTTACTCACATTCTCCGGGAGAGGTCATTGACATTCGCGACCTGGATGCGCTGGCAAAGATCATTGTGGCGGTGGCGAAAAGCTGGTGAGAGCTTTTTTTGAGATAACGAGGGCATAGTTCATAAAAGCCACTACCTGCGTCCGGCATTTTGGTCGTGTTGGCAATCGGGTCATCGGGTCATCGGGTCATCGGGTCACCACCACCCCGCCACGCGAAGCGATAGTCTCAGCGAAGCTCAAAAAGGGTCTTTTTTCAGAAAGGCCTTTTTGCCGCTACTGCCGCTACCTTGGCTCCAACTGGTTGATAATTCAGGGAAAACCAGGTAGCGGCAGAGGTAGCGGGAGGGGTTTTGGTAGCGCTACCGGGATTGAACGCCGGAAAAAATCGCTCCCAGGCATTCTGGAGGTTTTTTGAGAGATGGCCATGGAGAACCTTGTTGTCAGCGAGCTTGAGATCGCGGTCATACTGTGGAAAGGACTGGAGCAGCGCCCCAAATTTACGTCCTGCGCTCCGTGACCAAGCATAGCAAGAGTGAAATTCGAGATGGCAAAGCACGGAAGCGATATTGGCGGTGGTTGGGGGCGAAGCTCGCGCTATCAGCTTGGGGGTCTGGATACACTAAGGCTTCCTGCATCACGCGGCGGTCGGCCCCGTCACCCGGCACATTATCGATCTGATCTTAGATCTACATATCCATAATTACATGAACGTCAGTAAAAGTCAATAGGGAAAAGTAGGGAATAGTGCCGCCACCGGCAGGCTCGATTGAACAATCTGCCCGCCGCGGCCTTGCGGCCCGCGAATTTTTATGAAAATCACTGGATGGCCTCCAAACCTAGTGTGGGGGTTTTTGCAACAAGAGCCGTACTGAAAACAAAGAGCTTAAGCGTGACTTTCGACTCTGACTCTTTGGCAAGCAAATTGGTAGCGTGCGCAATCGGGTCACCACCACCCCAGCACGCCAACAGCAGGCGCGCCGGGGCCCCGCAATACCGTTCAGGGTCAAAAAACATTCGCCGTGAAATCACGCTGGACTGAAAACAAAAGACTTCAGCACAAGCTGATTGCGCATTAAAGAGTGGGCAATTTTTTCATGAGTTTTCGCGGGCCGCAGGCCCTGAAGGACACTTAAGGAGAGATTGAATCTTGCTGGTTAATAGGTGAGTCGCAAGAGCACGAATGGCGATGTTAC
>DATDGH010000192.1:0-2281 GCA_036522215.1 Candidatus Angelobacter sp.
TGCAGCTATATGCACCGCCGGCTCGTCGCTGAAAACTCCCACGCGTTCCACGTTGTCAGGAATCCGAGCAGCAATCTTCGCCGCCTGCTTCGCAGAAACCTGCCGCTTGCTGGGAGCAAAGACAAACCCGAGGGCATTGGCTCCGGCCTCGATGGAAACCAGCGCATCGTCAACGCCAGTGGTGGCACAGATTTTGATCCAGGTCTGCATGAGTCATTGAAGGATTAAAGGGTTTTTTAGGGGCTGCATCGGTTGTTTCTTCCGATGACCCGATGACCCGATTACACCCACAACAACAGTGTCGATCAGCAGCTAGCGGTTCTTTGAACTACGTTCTCGGGCCGTAGCTAATGGATTGTTCCACGCCATTCGGCCGGCGTGGTCGTCAATTGCGGATAAAAGCCCGCTTCCTCGAGAATCTGGCGAAGTTTCTTGCCCGGATCCTCAGCGCGCATGAGGGTTTCGCCGATCAAAAATGCCTGATAGCCGCAATCGTAAAACTCCCTGATTTCCGCTCCCTTGCTGATCCCGCTCTCCGCCACGCGCAGGGCACTGGAGGGAATCTTGGCAGCCAGTTCCCATATTGTGTCAGATTTGATCTCAAAGGTCCGGAGGTCGCGGCTGTTCACGCCGATGATGTCTGCCCCACCCTCGAGCGCCCGCTCCAGTTCGACTTCATCATGGACCTCACAGAGAGCGTCCAGCCCAAGCTGGCGGGCCTGCGCCAGCAGCGAACGGAACTCCTCATCGCCCAGCGCCGCGAGGATAAGCAAAATGGCGTCGGCACGGTGCGCCTTGGCTTCCACTACCTGAAACTCGTCCACAATGAAATCTTTGCGCAGGCACGGAACGTCCGTTGCCGCAGATGCTTCCGCCAGATTCTCCAGTGAACCTTGGAAGAATTGCTCGTCAGTGAGCACGGAGAGCGCTGAGGCGCCGCCCCTGGCAAGTTGAACTGCCAGTTGCGACACGGGAAAGACGGCGCGGATCACGCCTCGGGATGGAGATGCCTTTTTCAACTCTGCGATTACCGCTGGACTGGATTGCGCCATAGCTGCCAACCGGCGGCGAAACCCGCGCGGAGAATGTTCAGCCGCCTTTTGCTCCAGCGCACGCAACTCTACCCGTTGCTTGGAAGCAGCAACTCGTTCCCGCGTGGCGGAGATGATTTGGTCCAGCTTGCTCATCAGAATCTAAAGTATATGTGATTTAAAGCATTGGGTCATCGGTGCATCGGGTCACCACCACCCCACTATGCCAAAAACATGCGTATCGGGGGACCCTGATTATCGGAAGAAGGGTGCGCAAAAATGAGGTTGTCTGAGCAATCCAAAAGAAAGAAGGAGGGCGGCAATTAGCAGAGGTTTACAAAGCCGAAATATCGGGTTATCTCTTCCGATATCCCGATGCCCCGATGCGAGATAGGCAGCCACCAAGTCGCTGACAAAGACTACATGTCTCTCACATGCTCGTTACTTTGGATGACAATGCCGCCGTTGACAGTTGTCGCGTGAATCTGCGGAGTGCCGCCCAAACGAAACATGCGGTGACCGTTGTCCCAGGTACGCTGGCCGTTCTCGCAAACGTCCCCCTTGCAGATGATTGAGGTATATTCTGAGCCGCTGACTTCCAGGCCGGAATTGAAGTTCCGGGGAATACCAACTACCAAGCCGCCATTTTCCGTATGTGCTTCCAGGCCTTTGCCCTCCCAATGTTCGGGAAGCGAGAGCGACAAGCCGCCGTTCTCCACGTCCGCCGTCACGTCGCCACTACAACCCTTAATGGAGATCCCGCCATTCTGCGCACGAGCTGTCAATGTCCCGCTGCTGTCTTTGAGGGAGATTCCTCCATTGATCGCCTTGGCATCCGCCGTGCCGGTAAACCGACGGATAGAAATCCCGCCATTTTCCACTCTCATGCTTACCTTGGCGTCTCTGGGTGCTTTTACCAGGAGCAGAGTGCCGAGGCTGTACTCGCCATCTCTCTCCGGAGAACTCACTGAAATCGTGTCGCCATTGATGGAGAGCTTGGTTTCCGCCAATATTTTCCGGCCTTGATCGTTGCTGTCGCTGGCCACCTGCTTGCACAGTTTCACGCTGAAATTCGGGTTGTCCCAGGTGCTGATGTGGATTCCACCATTCTGATCGGCATGCAGGGTCAAAGGCTGGTTAGGGAGCGTGTGGGTCTCCTCATCCCGCAGCACGCTTGAGTACTGCCTGCCGTAAACCTGCAAATGATCGTTGCAATCGTCGCTCAACGAATCATCATTGCTGCGAATAGT
>DATDGH010000193.1:0-1686 GCA_036522215.1 Candidatus Angelobacter sp.
GGGAAATGCAGAAATAAAGTAGCATGACCGCGCGGCGAATTCCGTGTTTCGTAACAAAATCAGTTTGGCCGCACAATTTGCGATGTGCTGTTGTAGAGTGCCCGTATTTTCACTGAGCGGGGGACGGGCCTCGCACATCCAACAGCGATACCGCGTGCAAACGGATTTGTGTTTGAGTTTTGTCCGCATCCCCTGCATCGAAGTATTGCGGAAGATCTTATGAAGTCCCAAAGGCTGTCGAGAATCGCCGTTTCTCGTAAGCAAGTCACTCGAATACCAACCAATACTTGTACCGTTTGTCCCGTCGAGAGCAGCGGTCTCGCAGCCGATTATTTAGCAGAAATCCTGAGTGAACATCTCGGAGCGATTAAGGATGCTTCTGCTCTCTTGCAACGGAACAGCCAATGTAACTCTTCGCTCTCTTTTGAGGTGAGCGAGACTGCGACCGCCTCACCGATTTTAATTTGCATCACGAACTATTTCCCCCTCTGAGAGGTCCCATGGATTACCCGCGCAAACTTTCGATGATTGTCGCACTTCTCCTTGTAAGTGGTTGCTCGGCCCAATCGGCGAAGGCGACGGAGCCTTCCAGCGATCTCTGCACGCTGCTTCCTGCAGCGCAGGTGAGCGCGGTTTTAGGAACAGCGTACGATTCGCCGCAAACGAGCGCTGCTTCCCGTTTTTCGGCCGGTACAGTGACGGGCACGGATTGCAACTACCAACCTAAGGACACAGGAGCCGCCAAGCTCTTATTCCGGGGGTATGTCGATCCTTCCGCCCAGGAGACCTCATGGCTTTTCCTGAGACTGAGCAAGTTTTACAAGACTACAACGCCGGTCCCGGGTCTCGGAGATGAAGCTTATTTTGACGATGCCCATGGCCTGCACATACGCAAAGGCAAAGCCCGTCTCTTCTTCAATCTCGTGCCCGTCGGCACCTTCAGCGCAGAAAACGAGAAGCAAATGAAAGCCTTGGCTGCCGGAGTGATTGCGCAACTCTGACATTTTCCGGAGAAAGATGCGAGTATGCCTATTTTTGAATATGTTTGCCGCGACTGCCGCCATCGTTTTGAAGCCTTTGTGCAGGGTTCGCAAAAGCCCGATTGCCCTAAATGCGAAAGCCGGAAACTGGAAAAGCAGGTTTCCAGTTTTCGCGTCGGCGGATACAAAGGCTACGTGGTCACATCTGAGGGATTCGGTCACTCTCCGGGAACTCCGCGTTGCAGAACAACGGCAGCCCGCAAGGGCAGCTAGACCCAAACCAAAATGGAGCCATCCGGTTTGACGAACGCATCCGGCGGCCTTCGTGGGCGCGTGCTGCTCGGGTGGATGGCGCGCGATCAAGCCACTGAATTCTTGCTGCAGGAATGTTTCTTTGATCCCCCAATCACTGCCAGGGGAGCACAGCGTATCTGGCAGAAATATCGCAAGCGCGTCGAAGCATTGCCGGAAAGGAAGATCTTGGCTCCAGCTCGATTGCGTCTTTCCCCTGCCGAGCGCGAGCACGCGGAAAAGTTCCTGACTTATTGGCGGAGTCTCGGACCGCCGGTTTCGACCGAGGTGGTAAAAATCGATTTGTTCAAAACCGTAATTGGCCAGTTTTGTGTGGTCACTAAGGTGGCTGATTCCTACAGCGCCCGCGTTCAGGGCAATTCCTGGCTCCATGATTGTCTCCCAACGTCGCAGC
>DATDGH010000194.1:0-2706 GCA_036522215.1 Candidatus Angelobacter sp.
TTTACTTCTGGCGCCAGTTCGTCTGGCACATATACCGAAAACCTCTGTCCGCCTCGGTAGCCGGCCATAGCGTAACTGCTGTGGCCTTCGCCGGAGGCGCACGCGGGGCAATTCTTGCGAATGCACGGGCTCTTCCTCAGCGAAACGGACCCTATCGCAATCGGCCAGAGCCTTTGCATGGCGTTTACAAACCATCGTTTGATTTCTTCGGGCTGCTCCTGTCTTTTCATGTACAGGCGTTATATAACACACATTCATAGTGACCACAAGATTATTGTTGTGGCAGATGTACCGAAAAGATTAATGCCCAATGATTGGGGCGAGCCGTTCAATCATCAACGACTAAAAATGGTTGACTAAATCATCGGGCGACGGTGGCTCTTGTCGAGGCGAGTTCCTGAAGATGGCTGGTGGAAGATCGACAATATTTCTTGGGATTTTGTTGATTGGCGACGGGTCGGCGTGAGGCGTTGCGGTACTCACTGCCACTCTATGCTTCTTCTGGGCACTTGCTGCCAACTTATGCTTCAAAAGAGCGCCACACACAATGAGTATCGCATTCATTTCCAAAAGACTTGCCATCACTGCTTAGTGCCAACTTATGCTTCCGCCACTGCCATGTTTTAATTCAAGTGACACAGTGTGTGTTTATTCAACCAGTTGTTGATGACGAACGACCATCGAATAACATAGCGTAATTGGATGTTGCTATGATTCACATCGAACTTGACATTGACGTACTAATAGCGCATTCCACCCAACCGGAGGGCGCATGCGTGAAAGCTGGACCCACGAATGCGAATCAGACCTGGCACGTCGGGCCGTTGTCCATCGTCCAACAGGTTTCATACAATTGTGACCATATCAACGTAAACGGCCAGTGAGGATTTCGATGAACCCCAGAACCGCCTTATTCTTGTTGTCTTGTTAGGCTTATTTGTGCCGATTGCCACCTCAGGTGCGGACCATCCCGCTGCCTTAGAGGCAAAGCTGCACACCAGGGTTCATGACTATAAGCTGGAAGCCGGTAATTTCGTTGAGGCGCTAACAAGAGTTGCCGGTGAGTTCCAGATTCCGATGGGAATCGAATGGGTAAATACGCCTCGGGCCGCAACAAGTGTAAGCCTCTCCTGGAAAGACGCAAATATCGAGGAAGTCCTTCGAACAGCAAGGAATGCGAGTGCACCTCTTCGCAAGACCCCGTCACCTAGTGGATGAGCAATCTTGGCCCCGAGTTCGGCGAGACGAAATGAGCGGTGAACTAGAATCCATGACGGTCATTTGGTCATTTCGGTGCGGGCAGAAAGTCTAGCAGCATGAAAAGATGTTTGCCTTTGGTGCATCTCAACAGAGGGGCCGCTGGTGATCGGCTTGGATGAGCCTTGCAGTAAGGAGTCTTCCCGAAGTAGGTTGCGCCCCTCAACTTAGCCCCCAAGACGCCAACCGTTCCAACTGTTTTGTCCCATACGATGGATGCATTTGACCGTTCCAAAGCCTTTCAATTCTTGGAGTTGCGTTCGTCAATTCGCGGGCCGCAGTCCCAATATCTGTAAGAAACCAGCTCTGGGGCGCGAACACATCTCGATAGAGTTGAGCCAAGCCATCCGGAAGGGCGTTCTTAAGAAAGGGAGTAAAGGCGGCGACTGCGAGTTGAACTGAAAAGGCGGCCGCTCCAAGCCTTGGCTGGAAAATGGTCAACGCCACATTGCCCGCACCCACCAGCGAGGCTGCCGAAGTTGTCATCCAGGTAGCCGGTTCCCTCGATTCGGCTTTGAGTGCTTCGGTGATCTTATTTATCTCTTTGAGGTTTCCTTCCGAACAGGCTTGATCCAATTCCTCACGATGTTTCCTGAACTTACGCGCGCGGTGCCGCATCTCGGCTAGAGCTTCCCAGAATTCCGAGAGAGAATTAATACGAGAAAACAAAGCCGCTGATAATACTGGAAGCAGAAGAGTGTCTTCGTTGTTCAGCTTGTAGACATCAACTTGCTTGCGATACTGCGTTTCGAGATGGCGCATACTGCTCAAAAAGGTTCCAAGCGCTCTCGCGCGTTGGTAACGCGCTCTCCTGGCCGGCGCTCGGAAGCTGTTCGGGAGGTACTGGAGACCTAACATGTAGGCGAACCGGGAATTAAATTCTTCCCTCAAATTGCATTCACAAATTATTGTGCTCCATTGTTGAGTCCTGAACGTCACTACGTGAGCTGCCGGCGAAAGGCGGGCGGCTTCAAGGATTTGCTCAGTTAGCCTCGGTCCCTGGCTGTCGTATTGGAGTTCGAAGGCGGGGTCAACTAACTCAAAGGATTCTGGTGCTATGTTAAGGAATTCGCTCCACGCTTGAGAATAGCGTTGGGCCTCCTCCACCATATCCTTATCCGTGGAAATACGATTAGTGGAAGCAGCTTCGGCTATGGCAGTACCATGCTTGCGTGAATCCCACCACAAAGATTGCACAGCGCCCGAGACGTTCGCGTCACCGGCAATCGGCAATGCACTAAAGACTTTTTCTCCAAATTTATTGTTGAGTTTTTCGAGCGCCTGATCGGATTCAAGCGCGGAATTGCTGCAACACACGACTCGTTCGAACAAAACAATAGCGTTGACGAGAGTAGCGACATCCCAGATCTGAAAAGCAAACAATACAGCCTGTTGTGCGCTAACGAAATCAATCGCTCCCCTTAGAGTGGTGGTGTCTAAGAAAATGAC
>DATDGH010000195.1:0-3499 GCA_036522215.1 Candidatus Angelobacter sp.
AGGGCGTAGTTCATAAAAGCCACTAACTGCTTCCGGCATTTTGGTCGTGTTGGCAATCGGGTCATCGGTGCATCGGGTCACCACCACCCCGCCACGCGAAGCGCGCGTCGGGGACCCCGGTCATCGGAAGAAACGCCCAACACCTCGATGCGTCATGCGTTCCCGGGAAAATTCATCCGACGCAGGATCGCAAGGAAGCGTGGATCGGAGCGCAGAGAGGCAAACTTCGACGCAACATTGAGCCAGACCAAGCCCCAGTCATGCTCCTGATAGGCTTTCTCCAGCAGATCCAGGCAGTGCTGACGATCGCCGAGCCCGAGGTAAACCGCTGCCAGCAAGAACGGTGGGACGTAGGAGTCATGGGAGCGCTGCTCCAACTTCTGCACGATCCGCTTAGCTTCGTCAACTTTGCCGGCAGTGCCGTAGGCATGGCCCAACGCAACCAGGACCGGAGTGGTATCGTCCAACTCAGCAGCTTTCTCGAGCACAGCGATTGCTTTGGGAGCGTCACCCATTTCCTCATAGACCCAACCGAGTTCCACGTAAGCCAGGGCAAAGTTCGGATCGAGATCAATGGCTCGTTGAAAGTGCTCCCTGGCTTGGTCAAATTGGCGCTGAAAATAGTACGGCAGGCCCGCCTCCATATTAATGACCAGGGAAAGCGGATCGAGTTGCAGCGCTTTGTTGCTTTCGTCGATTGACTCATCAAACCGGCCCATGAGGCGCAAGTATTCCGCATACCACTGGTGCGCAGTCGCGTAATCCGGATTGAGAGCTATTGCCTTTTTGAACTCCGATTCCGCTCCCGCCCAATCCCAGTCCTGCCAGAATTTCAGGTAAGCCAGAGAGTTATGGGCTTCGGCGAGATTGCCATCCAGAGCGAGCGCTTTAAGCGCCGCCGTTCTTGCCTGGGAAAAGAATTCACCGGAGCGTCCAGCGCCCAGCAACCCCAGGGACATATAGCAGTCAGCCAGTGCGGATTGTGCCCGGGCGTACTCGGGATCAAGCGCGATGGCCTGCCGCAGATGAACGATGGCCCGCTCCAGAGATTCGCGCGTGCGTTTGTTCCAGTAGTACCGGCCTTCGAGATAGGGAAGATAGGCCGGCGGACGTGGTGGACGCGGCTGCACTCGGCCCGCCAGATTCGCATGGATCTGCAGAGAAATGGCTTTGGCCACCTCATCTTCCAGGGAAAGCATGTCCTGGGGTGTGCGATCGTAAGTAGTCGCCCATACCTGCGACTGGTCCTGCGTGCGCACCAGCAGCGCGGTAATGCGCAGACGGTTGCCAGACCACCGCAGGCTGCTTTCCAGCACATAATCCACGCCCAGCTCATGCCCAATTTCACTCACGGTTTTGTGGGTCCCCTTGTAACTCATGGCCGATGTGCGGGCGATCACAGCCAGATGGCTTGCATCCAGCGTGCTGAGTTGCGCAATCAACTCTTCCGTCAATCCATCGCTGACGTAGTCGTGCTCTGCATCTCCACTCAGGTTCTCTACCGGCAACACCAATAACCGAACCACCTTCAAAGGCGGAGGCGTCTCTCGGTGATAGAGCAAGATGAAACTTGCGGCGATCAGGACGACCAGGATAGCGAGCGCCCACCACCACTCTCTATGCGGTCTTTGGGGTTTCTGCACCTCCGCGGATGCAGACGGCTCAGAGAGTGGGGAAACCACCTTTACTGGCGCAACAAAGCAATACCCGCGTTTGGGAATGGTGCGAATCCACTTCTGATCATCGCTGTGGCCCAGGGTTTTTCTCAGGAGAGAGATGTTCTGAGTAAGGCTGCCTTCTTCCACAAATGTGCCGGGCCAGACTTTCTCCAGCAGTTCTTCCTTGCGTACAGTCTTGCCTTGGTTTTCCGCAAGCAACACCAGCGTTTCCATGGCTTTGGGAGGAAGCGGGACCACTTCTCCCTGGCGCGTCAGGGAGCGCCCGGAAACATCCAGGCGAAACCCACCGAATTCGAGCACCCGGTCCCCAGGCATGAGAAGAGCCTGTTCAGAAAATTTTGAGAAGGATATCAGCTTTCCCTGAGGACTTCTACCAGCGGGAACTGATATTCAAAGCTCGTCCCGAGGTGAATCAAGTAATCAAACGCCGTCACCCCACGAGATTCGGAGGAGAAAATGAAAAACAAATTCGCTCTTTGTATCTGTTTCTGGCTGGGCCTGAGTGCAGGCTTGTTCGCGCAGCAAAGCCAACCGGCCACGCCCGCCGATGGCTATACCGTCCACGTTTCCGCTCCCCACGTAGTCAACGGCAAAGTGATGGGGCCTTTCCACCATTACTGCAAGGTTATTTCTCCTGAACCGGTAATCGCCTGCCTGATTTACGATTCCACTGATCCCAATGCCATGCTCGTCCAGGTAGAGTACATCATTGCCAAGAAGCTGACCCGGCCGGCAGTTTCTCTGACCGACTGGAACAAGTACTGGCATGATCATGCGCAGGAAATCGCCACCGGTCGCGTCCAGGTGCACGACCTGCCGCCGGACAAGGCCAAAGAGATTGCAGATCTTGTAGCTACAACCGACGGGATCATCTTCAGCATTGATTTCGATGGGCGGCTGCCTACCGGACATGTTACCCACGCGCAGGCAGTCGGCCACAAACCTTTGTCCGCTGCTGAGTACGCAAAAAGCAAGAGCGCCGCAGCCGCGCCGGGCGGGAAGTAAGAACCCCAACAAGTTTCACCACTGAGGATACTAAGGGCCACAGAGGAAATACTTCTGGGGCGGTGAAACGCTGCTACAAGCTACGCCAATTTGGGGGATAGGTCACAGGCCGTAGGCCTCAGGCAACAGGGAACCCAAGAGCAACAACGAAACAGCCCACGGCGGGCCATTGGCAGGGAACGGAGAAGCAAGAACCCCAACAAAGTTTCACCACTGAGGACACTGAGGAACACAGAAGGAAACCCTTGGACCAGTCAATTCGATGACGGATATAACCATCACCCCGTTGACTATTTCCAAAAACCAGGGGCTGATTCCGCGATTCCGCGAGAGTGCACGCCAATTGCGGAAAAACCCCTCGCGGAATGCCTCGCAGAACGAAATTCCTCGCGCGAGAACAATCAAAAGCCAAAAAACGGGGATTTGGGGGAATCTGCGCTTGAATCCGCACTTCCGCGCATGTGATTGAAAAGCAGAGAGATCTTCGTTGCGGAATGGTGGATTTATTCCTCTTTTGTTGCGAAACGAAAGACCCAGGTCCAAACCAAACCTTCATAAACCACAAAGACACAAAGGGGCAGTTTAAAGGCACACGTCTGCGGGTGCGTCTGGCGATTCGCTTGGCGCAGGCCGGGTACACTACTCCTTCGGGCGCTCGGGTTAGCTTCGCGAGCGCTGGGTAGACTTCGCGGCTGCGTGGGCGACTCCCGCCGACGCACTCCCGACCATCGCCACTGCGGTCGGCACAGCACTTCGTCTCCCGGCAAGCCGGGATTTCGGCGGAAGGCTCCCACTGCGCTAACGCCTCAATATTC
>DATDGH010000196.1:0-4386 GCA_036522215.1 Candidatus Angelobacter sp.
CCAGAAAGGGAAGGTAAAATTAGCCGCTGACGTGCAGGAAACTGGTTGGAACTCCCGTGTACTGGTCGTCGAGCCTTCCAAGGGAGAGAAGTTTGCTTTCTGGCAGGACAATAGGCCGCACGTGGACGCGAAGGAGGGCGAACTCAATTCCGCAGGCATGCGACTGGGGATCGTAGTGAGCCGCTGGAACTCATTCATCACCGAACGCCTGCTGCAAGGCGCGCTGGATGCCCTGCGGCGGACTGGCTGTCATCAGGAAGACATCACCGTCGTGCGTGTCCCCGGCTCATTCGAGGTTCCATCCCAGGCGCGCACTCTGGCGGAAACCGGCCAATTTGACGCTATCATCACCCTGGGCTGCCTGATTCGCGGCGAGACTGACCATTACGAGCATATCGCTACCGAAGTAACACGTGGGATCGGACAATCGGCGCAGGAGACCGGAGTGCCCCATACCTACGGTGTGCTGACGTGCGAAAATCTGGAGCAGGCGCTGGATCGCGCCGGTTTAAAAGCCGGCAACAAGGGTTTTGAGGCCGCTCTTGCCGCGGTGGAGATGGTGAGCCTGAAACGAAAGACCGGTCGCGCATCCGCAGGAAAAAATAAAGGCAAGGCTGACTGACATGGGGACAAGGCGCAAATCACGCGAGCTGTGCTTGCAGATGCTCTTTCAGGGAGACATGGGAAAGCAAACGGCGGAAGAAGTGAGCAAGACTTTCTGGAATGAACGCGCCAGCCTCGACTCGGAAACCCGCGGCTTCGCTGAAGATCTTTTCCGCGTGGCCTCAGAGCGCCACCAGGAAATAGATGATCTCATCCAGAAACACGCGCAGCATTGGCGTATGGAGAGAATGGCGGCGGTAGATCGCAACGTGCTCCGTTGCAGCGTGGCTGAGTTGATGGCCTACCCATCCACGCCCCGGCCTGTCATCATCAATGAAGCGCTTGAGATTGCCCGAAAATTCTCTTCACCGGAATCAGTGCAGTTCATCAATGGCGTGCTCGATTCCGTAGGCAAAGAACTAACCACATCCGCGAAAGCCAAACCCGATCCCGGCCCGGGCGGCGCAGGCAAACGGTAACAACCACGGGCTTTGCATTGGATATTCCCCTCCATGATGGGATTTGGGTTTGACTTTAAATTACCAACCTGCCAAAGATTACAACTTTCCAACTTACCCAAGTGTCAAATTCTTGGCGGGACAGACTGCTTCTGGCGCAACGAAAATAAATTCTCCCAATCGCAGGCAGCAAGCTGGCTGGTGCTAAAATACCATTCACTTCAATCCCCCTATCACAGAAAACGGAACTCAAGTTTTGAAAGCCAAGTCCATAACCTACGCCGACAGCGGAGTTGACATCGACCGCGCGGACCGTGCCAAACAGCGCATCAAGTATCTGGCCCATCGCACCTTCACCCGTGGTGTAATCGGGGAAATTGGCGGATTCGGCGGGCTGTTCGCCGTGGACAAGAAGAAATTCCGCGATCCGGTGCTGGTTTCCAGCGTAGATGGCGTGGGCACCAAGCTGAAAGTGGCTTTCATGATGGGCTTGCACCACACCGTGGGCGCTGATCTGGTTAATCACTGCGTCAATGACATTGCCGTGCAAGGCGCGACGCCGCTCTTCTTCATGGACTATCTGGCTACCGGCGTGCTTGATCCCAGCGTGGTGGAAAAAGTGGTGGAGGGTATTGCCGAGGCATGCCGCCACAATGGTTGCGCGTTGATCGGCGGCGAAACCGCGCAGATGCCCGGCTTCTATCCCAGCGGCGAATATGATCTCGCCGGCTTCGTCGTGGGCATCGTGGATCGCAGCAAAATAATCAGCGGCAGTCAGGTTGAAGTGGGCGATGTATTAGTCGGGCTGCCCTCCAACGGTCTGCACACGAACGGCTACTCTCTGGCGCGCAAGCTGTTTTTTGAAGTTGCTCGCTACACGCCGGAAACCTACGTGAACGAGATCAAAAACAAGGCCGGCAATGAGTTAATGCGCACTCACAAGAGCTATTGGCCGCAAGTGCGTCGCCTGGTTTCCGCCGGACTGGTGCACGCCATGGCCCACGTCACCGGGGGAGGGATTACGGATAACCTTCCTCGAGTGCTTCCCAAAGGCACGGCTGCAGTGGTGGAACTGGGAACCTGGACCATGCCGCCAGTGTTCACTCATCTGCAAAGCATTGGAAATGTCCCGGCGGATGAAATGCTGCGGACCTTCAATATGGGCATCGGCATGGTGCTGGTAGTTCCCGCAAAGAAATACAAGCGGGTGGAATCGCTCATAGAAAAATGCGGCGAAAAGAGTTACCTCATCGGCCGCATCGTCAGGGGCGATCGCAAAGTCACCTACGCCTAGCGCATGAGTCAACTCACAAAATTAGGCATCCTGCTCTCCGGGCGCGGCTCCAACTTTGAGGCCATTGCTGATTCCATTCAGGCCGGACGTCTCAACGCCGAGATTGTCATCGTGATTTCCAACCGCGCCGATGCGCCGGGCCTTGAGTCTGCGCGGCGGCGCGGCTTGAATGCCCGCTTGATTCCCTCCAAAGGCCGTATCCGCGAAGAACATGATGCGGAAGTCATAGCTGCCTTGCGGGAGGCCCACGTGGGCCTGGTTTGCCTGGCCGGATACATGCGGCTGCTCTCGTCCGAATTCATCCGCGCCTTTCCTGACCGGATTCTCAACGTCCACCCTTCGTTACTCCCCGCTTTTCCCGGCATGGATGCGCAGAAGCAGGCATTGGAATATGGCGTGAAGGTTTCCGGCTGCACCGTCCATTTTGTGGATGAGCACCTCGATCATGGCGCCATCATCCTCCAGAAAATAGTTCCAGTGGTGGAGAGTGATGACGTGCATTCTCTCTCAGCGCGGATTCTGGAGCAGGAACACATCGCTTATACAGAAGCCTTGTGTCTGTTGACCTCAGGCCAATGCGAAGTACAGGGCCGGAGAGTTGTTCGAAAGAAATAAACATGCTGCGAGTGAAGCTGCTCAATCCGCTGGCCAAGGCGCCCACCGTGGCTCATCCCGGTGAGGATTTGGGCTATGACGTCTATTCTGCCGTCACCCTCACCATTCCCGCCCGCGGCAACGCAGTGATCTCCACCGGCATTGCGGTCGAGTGCTGCTCCGCTTCGGGCGAACCCATGGGCGCACTGCTGCGCGATAAATCCTCCATGGCCGCGCGTCGGCTGGCTGTAACCGGCGGAGTGATTGACGCCGGATACCGCGGCGAGGTCCGTGTGCTGATGGAAAACTTGGGCGACTCTCCTACTACCGTTCATGCCGGCGACAAGATTGCCAACCTGATTCCCTATCCTGTGCTGACTTCTGAGGTTCAGGTAGTAGACGAGCTCACCGAATCCAGGCGCAAAGACGGCGGATTCGGTTCCAGCGGTCGTTAGACCCTATAATCAAATTCCGATGCCCAACTTCCTTCCTGTTGAAGAGCAATTCGAGTACATCAAGAAAGGTGCGGCTGAAATTATCCGCGAGGCAGAGCTGCGCGAGCGCCTGGAGCAATCTCGAAAGACCGGCAAGCCCCTGCGCGTGAAGACCGGGTTTGATCCCACCGCCCCCGATCTGCACGTGGGCCATACCGTCCTCATCCGTAAAATGAAACATTTCCAGGACATGGGTCACACGGTCATTTTCATGATCGGAGACTTTACCGGCATGATCGGCGATCCTACTGGCCGGTCCGTGACCCGGCCGCCATTGACGCGCGAAGACATAGAACGCAATGCCGAAACCTATAAGGCGCAGGTCTTTAAGATTCTCGATCCGGAAAAAACCGTGGTGGACTTCAATTCGCGCTGGTTTTCCAAATTTTCCTCCGAGGATTTTATCCGCCTGGTTGCGAAGTTCACGGTATCGCAAATGCTCGAGCGCGAAGAATTCCACAAACGCTTTCAGGAAGAAAAGCCGATCGCCCTCCATGAGTTGATCTATCCCATCGCGCAAGGCTATGACTCCGTGGCCCTTCAAGCTGACGTGGAACTCGGCGGGTCGGACCAGAAATTCAATCTGCTGATGGGACGCGGCTTGCAACGAGACTATGGTCAGCCGTCGCAAATCGTGCTGATGACGCCGATCCTGGAAGGCACAGACGGCGTGCAGAAGATGTCCAAATCATACGGAAACTACATCGGCATCAACGAGCCGCCGCAGGAGATCTATGGCAAAGTGATGTCGATTTCCGACACGCTGATGTGGAGATACTACGAACTGCTGACCGACGTGAGCACCAGCGCCATCGAGCAGATGAAGGCCGACGTCTCAGCTGGACGTCAGCATCCCATGGAGTTGAAGAAAGCCCTGGCCCGAAGGATTGTTCAAGACTTCCACTCCGCCGAAGCAGCGCGCACGGCAGAAGAAAACTGGAGC
>DATDGH010000197.1:0-3495 GCA_036522215.1 Candidatus Angelobacter sp.
AGTTAACGCCAAAGCAGACGAGGTTCTTGCTCACGATCTCCAAACAGGAGACGCCGATGCGCTCACGGTACTGTTTGAACGATACTCCGGTGCGGTGTTTGCAATTGCCCATGAAGTCTTGCGTGACCGTGCCGAAGCGGAAGAAGTTGTACAACAAGTGTTTCTGGAGGTTTACGAAGCAATTCGGCAATTTGATTATGACAAAGGTGGTTTCAGACCTTGGTTGTTGAAAAAAGCAGAGTTTCGCGCAATCGATCAACGGCGCCGTTTAAAAGTCCAGGGAATTTACAACTGGGTGAATATCGACGACCAGGAGGACCAACAGGAGAGCACGGAAGCCGTCTTTCACTTGTCGCGCGAAGAAATCAGTTATCTTGTGCGCGACCTTCTGCGTGTCTTGAACCCTCGCCAGCTTCGAGTCATTAAACTGAGTTTTTTCCAAGGCCTAACTCTCCAAGAGGTGGGTACCGAAACAAAAGAAACGCCCTCAGCGGTTCGCCGCCTCTTCTACGGCGGCCTAAGAAAATTGCGCGTAGCAGTGTTGGGCAAGGAGAATGGGAAGAAAGCTAGCTCACCGGGGAAAGAAGTCACGACAAAGGAAAAGTTGGATGTCTCAGCATGAACATTTTGACGAGCTCTGCGCGCTCGCAATCAACGGTGACATCGGAGAGGACGAGTCCAGAGAGCTGACCGAGCATTTGCAGGAGTGCTCGGATTGCCGCGAGACCGCCACCGATTTTCACAAATTGGGGCTGATGTTGGCGCGGGCTGCGGAGGCGACCGGTCAGCTGTCGCCGCCCGCCGGTATGAACACCCGGTTTGTCGCACGAGCGCGACTTGCCGGGATTCCGCTAAGCAGAGGAATTGGAGTTCAGAGTAGGGCAGAAACAGGAAGAAAGTTTTTCGATCTGAGGTCACTAGTTCTATCAGGCTTAGCCGTAGCAGTGCTGGTAGCTGTGGCTCTTTTCGCTGGAATTCGGTATGGATACCAACGATCGGAGCAATTTACCGGACACCAACCAGGAATTCCAGTCTCATCACCCCCTGCCGGCACGCTGGCCGCAGGTGAAGAGCCGGAGCTGAAAGAGGAGCTGGTCCATGCAAACCAACAAATCTTGGCGCTTGGCGCAAAAGTAAAGCAAAAAGAATTGGCTCTGGAATCGGTGACACGGACGAAGGATCAGCTCACCACGCGGTTAGGCGAACTGACTGCCACCACCGAAACGCAGCAAAATGAACGCACGCAGAGAAGTGCGGAAATCGTGAGCGTCAGCGAGCAGCTTGAGAAACTGCGAGCAGAAGAGAGATCTCAAGGGGTCGTCCTAATTGACGCTCAGGCTCAGCTAGCGAACGAGAAGCTCAAGACTTCGGACTTAGAATCGGAGCTGGCGGCCGCAAAGGAAATGAACACAACTTTGGGCGAGGCTCGGGAATTGATCACGGCCCGCAACCTGCACGTCAAGGATATTCCTCCCGAAATAGACGGGAATGGCAATTCGCAGAGGCCATTCGGGAGAATTTTTTACGCAGAAGGAAGAAGGCTCGATTTCTACGCTTACGACCTCGCAGATCTCCGAAAGCCATCCCGGCGGGAGTCATTTTATGTATGGAAAGAGGGATCCGGTCCAAAGGAGCATGTAGCAAAGTTGGGTCGCCTAAACCTGGACAGCGCGAAGGAAAGCCGATGGCTTTTGCGGGTAACCGACCCAGGCATCGTAAACAACCTGAAATCTGTGTTCGTGACCCTTGAGTCAGACACCAGGCCTGTGACACAGCCGACTGGGCAAAAGATACTTTTTGCCTTTTTAGGAAACAAGGCAAACCACCCTTAGTGGTATGCCGCCGGACGAGACCATCTTTGCCGGTTTGTTTTTCAGTTCCGGGTCGCCAGCACTCCGACAGCGGGAAAATTACCAGAGGATTCAGATGTTTCGGCCTTGTTGTTTCTGCGGGAAGTATTTTGGAAGTGTGGCAATTGTTTGCATTCTGTTAGGAATACACGCCGTAGCGCAAATGGATACAGCCTCCGTCACGGGGCGCGTAGCGGGTCCTTTGGGAAAAGGTGTTCAGGGGGCCTGGATCGAATTAGTTGATACCGACCGCAACACGCGACTCAAAACGCTCACCAACGATGCCGGCTTGTACATTTTTCCTAGTGTCCGCCCCGGACACTATCGCATGCAGGTGTCTGCCTTGGGCTACAAGACTGTGGAATTAAAAAGCTTGTCGATATACACGCGGGCCGACATTCAACAGAACTTCGCCTTAGTTCGGGGAGTGCCGGAAGATTCGGTCATCTTGGCCTCGAGCGGAACGCCGATTCAGACGAACGGTGCAGTAAGCACGGTCGTGGAGCAACAGCTAGTAAACGAACTCCCTTTGAACGGCCGGTCGTTTCAGACGCTCTTTCAATTGGTTCCCGGGGTCACAATCACGCCGACGACCTTTGCCAGTCAGGGTCAGATCAGCGTGAATGGCCAGCGGACAGACACGAATGACTTTGTCGTCGATGGCGTCAGCGCAAATTTCGCTGTAGCCGCGGGGGTCAACCCAGGGCAGTCGGCTGGCGGATGGCTTCCGGCATTGACCGTCTTCGGAGGCACGAACAGCCTGGTGTCGACGGAGGCCGTTCAGGAATTTGCAGTTCTGACTTCCAGCTACTCCGCAGAATTCGGCCGGGTGCCTGGCGCGCAAATCTCAATCGTCACGCGGTCGGGAACAAACACAGTCAGAGGCAGCCTTTTCGAATATTTGCGAAATGACGCATTCGATGCCAATGATTGGTTTGCGAACAATAAGGGGCTCAAGCGTGCTGCGCTCCGGCAAAATGATTTCGGGGGTGTCTTGGGCGGACCGATCATAAAAAACAAGACATTCTTCTTTGCCTCGCTCGAGGCTCTCCAACTTCGCCAGCCGACTTCAAGCTCAACGGCCGTTCCTTCATTGATGGCAAGGAACTCGGCGCCGGCACCAGTAAAACCCTTCCTCAACGCCTATCCTTTGCCGAATGGTCCTGCTGAGGGGAATGGTCTAGCGCAAGCTACGTATGGTTTTTCGAACCCGTCAAGTCTTGAAGCGCTGAGTTTCCGAGTCGATCACCACTTCCGAGAATCTCTAGACACATTTGTGCGCTTCGCCTACTCGACCTCTGACAGTCAGCAGCGGGCAGCAGGCAGCGACGCGTCAAGCACAGTCACCGATACCCGCTTTGGCCTAAAGACCTTGACCGGAGGCATCGCGTATTCCATCAGCCAAGGAATCCTCAATGATTTCCGTTTCAATTGGAGCCGGTCATCTGCCGATAGCAAAGAGGAACTGGACAGCTTCGGCGGCGCAATTCCTCTTGGTCAACAACTTGTATTCCCTCCGGGCTTCAACGCACAAACCAGCCTCTTCCAATTTTCGCCAGCATTCGTTCAGCAAGTCCCTGAATTGGAGCTCGGGCAGAAGGTTGAAAATAGTCAGACCCAAGTCAACTTGGTCGACGACGTTTCC
>DATDGH010000198.1:0-2886 GCA_036522215.1 Candidatus Angelobacter sp.
ACCGCCATTTACCGTTGGCTGGCTAACTGGAACGGAGATCCCAAGCCCTTTGTCTGGAAGGCTTCGGCTGATGTCATCCTCGACAAAGTTCGTCGTTGTAAAGAATTAACCGTTACAGGAGACTAGCTTCTGGCTAAGATCAACACCAAACCATCTTCGCCGCAGATTTGCGGTGATCAGCGCGGATCAAGAAAGTTGGTGTATCCTGCGGCGCTTCGCGCCGGAGACGGTGCAGTGCACCGTCTCTACGATCAGCATTCTTTCTGCGGGATACAGCTTCTGTGGAACAGCTTTAGAAGCATATTCATTCCAATTCCATCTGCGCCGATCAGGGTGCATCTGCGGCGGATAATTTCCAGATTCGGCTTAGCCTCGCACCCAGAAGGCGCCGGCTCGGAGCTATCCTCAAAACGTAAACTTGGCCGCGAACTGCAATTGACGCGGGTTGAAGACTGTTCGGGGCGCGCCTACCTGGCCGCTGGGACCGGTGATGCCGTCGCCGAAATGCGTCGGCACTGGTCCGACAAAGTCTGGCGCGCCGTACACGGAGAACACCTCGTCCACGTTGGCGCGATTGAACAAGTTGAATGCATCAATGGACAAATGCAACTGGCGCCGCTCGTCAAAGTGAATGGCGCGCGAGAGGCGCACGTCCACTGTCTGCAGAGTGTCACCGCGGTAAGAGTTGCGCGGCGAAGCGCCGACGCGATCTGTGACCGGATTGCCGTCGTTGTTAGCGTCAAAGCCGACAAACAAGGTAAAGGGCCGCGCTGATTGCAGAGTCACAATGCTGCTGAACTCGAAATTGCGCAACAGCTTCCATTGTTGGGGCGCGTCAGCGACAAAGTTGGCCACAAAGCGGTGGCGGGCGTCCTGGTTAGAGTTGGCGCGTTCCAAGTTGCGCTGCGCGTTCGATTGCGGGGTGCTGACGAAGGTCACGAAGGTTCCATCGTCCAGCGTGTGGGAAAACGTGTAGTTGGCGTTCATCTGGAAGTACTTGCTGGCCTTTTCGATCACCTGAAGCGTCAGGCCGTGGTAGACGGAGTTTCCAGTCGAGTCAGTGAAATAAAAGATCCCGTTGGTGCCATGCGACCCGCCGGGCGGCGCCGGAATATTGGGATCGTTAATAGCGAAACTGTAGATGAACTTGCCGGTGCCAGTTTCCGTCCCGATCGACGGCCCAACGTTCAAGTCAATGGGACGGACCAGGTGGTGCCCAGCCACAAATAAATAGCCCAGATCGATGGTGAGTCCCTTTCCAATCTGACGGTCAATCTCCAGGCTGGCCTGTTCGGAATAAGGTGGAAGCAGGTTTCTGGACACTGACGTCCCGCCCTGAACGAACAAGGAGTTGTTGGGGAAAGAGCCGCTGTTGATCAGGTTTTCAAAGGCGGAAGTCAGCAGCGGCGGCGGCACTGTTCCGGGCGGCAAGGGCGCGCCGGGAGGAGGAACGGGACATCCGGAGAGCACGCACGGGGTGGGCAGGAACATGCTATTCAACAGCCAGGTTCCGGTGATCTGATTATTTGCGAAGGGCAGCCCGGTAATCATTGGCTGCCGCTGCGGTGCGGGCACAAAGAAGAAGGTCAGGTTGTATTTGTCGTTAAAGATTCCGTAGCCGGCACGGATCACAGTCTTGGAATCAGGGGAGTAAGCAAGACCCACCCGCGGCTGGAATTCCTTGTGGTACGGATTGATGAAGAAGCCCAGGCCGGTCTCGAAGTCATACCGCAACCCATAGTTCACAGTGAGCTTGGGAGTCAGATGCCACTGGTCCTGGGCAAAGAAACCATAATAGCTGTGATTGAGATTGACGAAAAAGTCGGAAGCCAGGGAAGGCAAGAAGGCATTCTGCCAAGTAGTAGGCACAGGCGGCGAAGCGGCATTAGGATTGAAAGGCCCGGGGCCAATGGGCGCTCCCCAGAAAAAAGCTGCAAGGCATGGGGCTACCAAGCCGACCAGCGGAGGCGGACAAGGAGCAGAGCCCCAATTCGCTTTTCCCGACACCAACAAATCACCCAAACTAGGAAAAATAATGCGGGCGGGGGTAAAGCCCGGCCAGATCACGAAGTTGCGGATGTAGTTGGTGTCAAAACCAAACTTCATATAGTGCTTGTTGTGGATCATGGAGAAGGTGTCAGAGAATTGGACGCGGGTTTCGTTGTAGCGATCGAAAGCACCGAAGTTATGGCCAAAGAGCAGCAGGTTAGGAACATCCAGGTTGGGCTGACCGGTCACGCCGGCAAAGCCGTAATTGCGGCGAGCCCACTGCACTAGCGCTTCGTTCACCTTGGTCTCGCTGAGCTGAGAAGTCCAAGTGCCGACGAGTGCCTGGTCGCGCAACGAACCGTTGCGTCCGCTGCTGGGCGCACCGATGCCGCCTCCGTCCAAGGTTTCACCGACCAGCATATTGAGGTTGGTTGCATCCTGGATTAAATAGCGGGCAGAAATGCCGTTCTTCGTGCTGATCTGGTGGTCGAATTTGATGAAACCGTTATTCACGTCAGCGGTCTTCAACACTCCCAGGTTTTCCGGCGCGATGCCGTAGCTGGCCTTGAGCGCGTTGATGGCTGCCAGGTTGCTCACCAGCAGAGCTGGATAAGTGGGCGATTGCCCCCGCCGCTGCCCTTCGTAGTTGAGAAAAAAGAATGTCTTGTCTTTGCGGAGCGGCCCGCCCAGGGTCGCGCCAAACTGGTTCTGGCGCAAAATGTCGAATCCGGGCTGGGTGAGGATGGACTTGGCATTCACCGCGTTGTTCTCAAGATAGTCATAGACGGAACCGTGGAGATCATTGGTGCCGGATTTCGTTACGATGTTCACGATGCCGCCCAGCGCCCTGCCATATTCAGCGCCAAAGCTGTTGTTCACAACACGAAACTCGCTGAC
>DATDGH010000199.1:0-3975 GCA_036522215.1 Candidatus Angelobacter sp.
CATCCATGCCTACGCCGCGTCCGGATATGGCGGTCACATGCTGAGCAGTGCTCAGGCCGGAGTGAAAGACAAGATCCAGTGTCTCCGCGTCACTGAGGGCCGAGGCGTCGGACGCATTGACTACGCCGCTCTGAATTGCTCTTTCCAGGAGCCGTGCTTTATCAATTCCGCGCCCGTCATCTTTGACTTCCAGAACGATCTGGTTTCCCTGGTGGTAGGCATCCAGCCGGATCGTGCCCTGGGCCGGTTTGCCTGCATTCACACGTTCTTCCGCTGATTCAATTCCGTGGTCCACAGCGTTGCGCACCAGGTGGGCCAACGGTTCTGCCAGAATGTCCATGATGCTCTTGTCCAGGTCCGTATCCTGGCCGCTGATTACCAGGCCCACACCTTTGCCGCAGGCCTTGGCCACATCGCGCACCAACCGCGGAAAGCGACGAAAGAGCTGCTCCACCGGGACCATACGGATCTTCATCACAGACTTCTGCAGGTCGTTGATGATTCGTGCCTGAAACGCCATGGCATCTGCAAACTTGGAGCGCAGCGGGTCTTTGGGAAATTTTCGTTCGAACTCATTCATGCTCTGGTGCAGCATGCTCTTGCCGATGATCAGTTCGCCCACAAGGTTCAGGACGGAATCAATGCGCTCAGCATCTACGCGCAGCACAGTTTCAGAAACGTTAGCAAGACCCGACGGCTGTTCATTGGCTGGCAACACAGGTGCTTGTGGCGCAGCAGGCGCCGCGACCTGCTTCCCTGGTTCCACCGTGCCAACTTCTTCGGCTTGAATTGCCGGTTCGCCTTCGGGCTCATCAGTCACGACATGCTGGAAAATATCCAGGACGTCATCCGACTGCGGCCGTGCCTTGGGCTTGACTGGTTCCGTCAGAATTCCAGCGATGACGGAGGGAATGCGGCATTTTTTCTGAATCCATTCGGCATCGTGTTCGCTGGCAATGGCCGCTTCCACTACATCCAATTCGTTCGTGAGCGAGCTCTGGTCTGGAAAGATAGCCAGCATGCGCCCACACTCTTGCAGGACGTTGCGGATAAGCTGCATGGCAGCGCCGCGCATGGGGCAGTGCGGATCAATGCCAAAGGCGACATTGTAGACAGTCTCGCCTTTAGCCAGCGCGTCCTCAATCACGATTTGCTCATATTCGTTCCAGGCAAAACGACCTTGCAGTTTGTACGGCCCGCTGCTGGACGGCTTGCGCGTCAACGAAAGGATCTGCTGGCGAAGCTCCTCTCCCGACGGCGGCTGCAAATTGCCGCGATAGGCTGAAAGCATGGAACTGAAAGTATCGGCGGCAATGAGCACGGCCTCAGCCAGGGTTGCCTGGCTGTGCCCGGCAATTTCCGGAGTCAACAGATCCTCAAGCTGATGGGCAAGATCGCTCAGCTCCTGATAGCCGCACGCGGCAGAATCTCCTTTGAGCGTGTGCACAGTACGGCGCACCTGGCGGATGATCTCTACATCGCCAGGATGCTTTTCCAACTCCAGTCCCTCTTCATTGAGAACCTGCAACAGCTCTGTTGCGCTCTCAAAGAAGAGTTCGCGGAGTTCGGAAGCGCGCTCGTCAGAGAAAAAGCTCAACCCTGTACCTCCAGGCGCTGGTATGCGGTGCCGTTATTCTGGTGGATCATGCGGTACTTATCAGAAAGCCCGAAGAGACTCTCCGCGTGTCCTACCAGCAGATATCCCTCGGGGTTCAAGCAGCGGTAGAACTTCTCGATCAGGCGTTTCTGCTCAGCTTCATCGAAATAGATCATCACGTTGCGGCAGAAGATGATGTCGTTGCGCTGCGGCAGGAATTCCGTCTTCAGATTGTGGAAGTCAAAGTGGACCAGGTCTTTGAGCGTCTTCTTGATTGCATACTTGTCGCCGATTTTGTCGAAATAGCGTAAGCGGTAGGCATAGTCCACAGGCTCGAGCTGATTGTCCGGGTAAATGCCTTCCTGCGCCGCCCGCAGTACTGAATAGCTGATGTCCGAAGCTAAAATCTCCACCTTCCATGGAAGGGGAATGAGAGGCTTGGGGGTGGGCATTTCAAAGGGGAGGGGATTGCGCAGATAGTAGTAGGCCAGTGCATCGCAAACCTGCATGGCCATGGTGTAGGGCTCCTGGCCGGTGGAGCAGCCGGCGCTCCACAGCCTCAAAGTCCAATCGCGCCGTTCCTGTTTACGGTGCAGCAGATCCTCCAGAATGACCTTATGGAAAAGGTCGAGCTGCGGTTTGTTGCGGAAGAAACTGGTTTCATTGACCGTCAGGTTTTCCAGCAGTGCGGTCAGCTCAGTTTTGCCTTCATGGCTGGTCAGCAGCCGGTAGTAGCCATAGAAAGAATCCAGACCGCAGGCTTTCAGACGGCGGTGCAGCCGGTCCTGAAGGAAATGCGAGCGGCGCTCATCAAAATACATGCCGCATTCCTGGTAGATCAGGCTCTGCAGCAGTTTGAGTTCCGGCTCAGTAATTTGGATTTGGATGCTCGGTGTGACCATCTGCCCCCACAGGTATTGTTCGCCGCCAGTTCGATCACGCGGACACAGCATCGGCCTGGGATTCGGAAAGCTCCTCCAGCCGCGTCAACTCGACTCTCTGCAAAACCTTCGTTAAATCGATCATGATGATCAGCCGCCCGCGCAGCTTGCCTACCCCGGTCACGAAGTTCAATTCGCCGTTCTGGTAGATGTGAGGCGGCACATCAATTTCTGAGTCCGGCATCTTCAGCACTTCAGAAGCGGAGTCTACGATCAGACCCACCATCTTGCCCTCTACCTCAACCACCAGGATTCGGTTCTTTTTGCTGGTTGTAACTTGCTTCTCGCCGAAACGCTTGCGCAAGTCGAGGACCGAAATGATCTTTCCGCGAAGATTGATCACGCCTTCCACGTAGTCGGGGGCCTCGGGAACGGCGGTGATCTCCGGCACACGGACGATTTCATGAACCAGAGAGATGGGCACGCCAAACGTCTCTCGTCCAACTCGAAAGCCGACAATCTGAAGTTCCTTTGACATCAGTAAGGAATCCTCCGCCCTCAGTTATAAGAAGTCGAGGTCGCGAATCGTGCGGACGACCCTGGCTGCGTTTTTTGTTCTTCGCCACTGCGAGCCGACCCGTTCCGGCCATTGCCGTTGTGGCTGGTTTCAAGAATGAAGCGGTCCATCGATTCCAGCATGGAGCGAGCCATCTTGGACATTTGCTCCGAGGATGCGGCCAGTTCGGTGGAACCGGACGAGGAGCGTTGCACCAGTTCGCGCATTTTTTCCATGGAGCGGACTACCGCTTGCGCGCCGGAAGCCTGCTCTTCCACGGAAGAATTGATCTCATGCGTGATTTCGTTCAACCGTGTGGTCGCCTTGCCGATCTGCGATGAGCCGCGTGATTGCTCGTTGGTGGCAGCGCCAATCTCCTGCGCGAACTTGTAGACCTCAGCTACGACATTGGAGATCTTCTTGAGAGCGCCGCTCAAATCACCACCCAGTGTGAGGCCTTCATTCACAATGGAGGTGCTCTTCTCCATATTTTCGACTGCTTTCCGGGCCTCTTTCTGGATGCTCTGGATGAGGTCTGAGATTTCGCGTGTTGACTGGGCCGACTTTTCCGCCAGCTTCCTGACTTCATCAGCTACCACAGCGAATCCCAGGCCATGCTCTCCGGCGCGGGCTGCCTCAATGGCAGCGTTAAGGGCAAGCAGGTTGGTCTGTTCCGCCAGATCGTCGATCACTTCAATGATCTTGCCGATGTCATCGGCGCGCTGACCAAGGGCTGAGATGATTTCCGCAGATGAAACGATCGCCGAATTGATGCGGTTCAGCCCATCTGTTGCCTTCTCCATCGTGGTAATGCCGCTATGAACCTCGTCGCGCGATCGCTGCGAAATATCGAGCAGTACCTTGGCGGTATCTGCAACCCGCTGAATCGACGCCACCATCTGGTCAATCGAAGCCGATGTCTCACTCACATTGGACGACTG
>DATDGH010000200.1:0-13607 GCA_036522215.1 Candidatus Angelobacter sp.
GAGCGCTCCGGCGGATACCAGGTGGACCAGCAGGCGCGCATGAACATGAGATTGGTCCCGCAGTACGGCGGGACGGTGGCGGGAATCCGCAAAAGCGCACTGGACGAGGTGGGCGGCTGGCGTGAAGACACTCTGGCCGAAGATACTGACTTGACCTTCCGCCTGTTGCTCAAGGGTTGGAAGACGGTGTATCAGAACCGGGCAGAGTGCTACGAGGAAGTTCCAGAGCGGTGGCCGGTGCGCGTGCGCCAGATCATGCGCTGGGCGAAAGGCCACAACCAGGCGATGCGGCGGTACGCTACATCTTTGCCGCAGCGGGGCAGCCTGAGCGTGTGGGAACGGATTGATGGCCTGTTACTGCTGGGTGTGTATGCCATGGCCCCGGTGTTGCTGCTGGGGTGGGTGCTGGCGCTGGTGCTCTTCTATACCGGCGCTCCCATCGGCGGAGGTGTTGCCGTGCTGGGCCTGGCGGCTTTCACCACGCTGGGTAATTTTGCCGCATTCTTCGAAATCGCAGCGGCCACGCGTCTGGATGGATCGCGCTTGCGCATCCGCCTGCTGCCGCTGACCTTTCTGGGATTCGCGGTAAGCGTAATCAGCGTGTCGCGCGCAGCCTGGCAGCAGATGCTTGAGCCGCTGCAACGCAAAGAGATGGTCTGGGACAAAACCGAACGTTCGCGCGTGGCGCCGGCGACAGCGAGGACGGCATGACCTCAGCCTGGGCGGTGCTGATGTTGACCTCGATCACCGGCGGCATTCTGGCCTTGCCGCTGGCGCCGGCGGTGCTGGAACTGCTGCGCCGCAAAGATGCTGATCCTCTGGCCACGCGCAAGGATGATGGGAACATCCACAACTTTGCCGCGGCTTTCCGCCGCTACATCGCCAGTGCCCAGCCTACCCTTGAGTATTGCGCCGAGCGGCAATCTCTTCGAGAAGTCCGGTTGCGTGATGGGCAGTGGGGCCTGGTGGTGGGCGCTTCCGGGCATTGCAGTGAGATCGATCCCAATTTTCCCAATCTTGCCTTGTTTGCGGGGGCGGTATGGTTGCGCGACGATCAGCAATTCGCCAAAGACGTCTATGCGGCTGACGTCCTGCACTCGGGAAAGCGCAACGTGTTCCGCGCTCTTCTGGGCGAGAGCGACATTTTCCTCGATGAACAAACCCAGGTGCTGCGCTGGATTCATGCAGAAGGCAATATGACGGCTGCCGCTGACAGCAGCTTGTTTGGCCGGCTCTCCGCGGGAAAATCCATCTGCCTCTCCGCAGGTTGCCGTTTTGAGCGCGTCCATGCGCCCGTCATTTTTGCCGGTCCCGATACACAGAATTCGTTCTCGCTGCGGCAGGCGGTGCCCACCCACGAAGCGCAAAAGTCACCGGGAAGACTCGGCCGCTCCCGCATTGATGGCGATCTGCACCTGCGAGTGGGCGAGATGTTTATGGGAAACATCGTTGCCACCGGTTCCATCGAGGTGGAAGAGGACACACAAATTGTGGGCAGCGCCAAGGCGCACGGCGATATCCAGTTGCATGACGGGGCGGAGGTTAGAGGCGCGGTCGTGGCCGCCGGTTCAGTGCGGATCGGATCCAACTGTTACATAAAAGGTCCTCTGATGGCTGAACACCAGGTCCGTGTGGGCACCGGCACAAGGATTGGAAGTTTGAACTCACCCACTACTCTAAGTGCTCCACGCATCCATCTGGCCGGCGGCTGTGTGATTCATGGCACGGTTTGGGCCAGAGTTGAAGGCAGAGTGGAGACTTAAAAATGCACAAAACCGCTCTGATCTTCCTGGCCACCGTCTCTGCATTCTGTGTCACTGCTCGTTCCAGCAATGAATTTGTGCCGCAGAGCTATGGGCTTTCTGACGGGGCCCTGGTACTCGAGTCCAACGGGAACTACGTGGAGCCCTACTTTGCCACCAAAGCCCTGATCGTTGCCCAGGATGCAGGGCTGGATGTGCGCCAACCTGCCAGGGCATGGATCGAATGGGCACTTGCGCACCAGCGTTCTGATGGCCGCTTCGAGCGTTTCTGCCGTAAACCGGAAGAGAACTGGAAGAGCTGCGGGGCTGCCGACGCTGACGATTCCATGCTGGCCTTGTGGCTGCAACTGCTGTATCGCTTCGCTCCTGATAGCGGCATTCCTGCGCCGTGGCAAGAGAGTGTTCGCAAGGCAAGATCGCAGTTGGCAAAATTGCGCAATGGACGCCTGGAGGTTTACCACGTTTCGGAACGAAATCATGTCGCGCTGCTGATGGACAACGTGGAGATTTATTCGGCCCTGAAAGACATGGCCACGGCACAGCGCCGCTTCGGAGATAACGGAGGCGCGGACGCAACCGGGCACGAAGCGGAAACTCTGGCTTCGGGAATTCGCAACGTTTTCTGGGATGAGCGCAACCAGTGGTTCCGTCCGTCCATGCAAAAAAACAAACCGGCGTTTTATCCGGACGTGGTGGCCCAGGTCTTTCCCTGGCTGGCCGGTCTTCCTGGCTCCGTAGATCCGCGGGCCGCCTGGGAGAACTGGAAGAGCAGGTTTGCCTCCGGCTGGCTGGAAAGCAAATACGATCCCCATCCCTGGGGCCTGGTGGCCCTGGCTGCGGCGAAAGAAGGGGATGAAAGCAGCGCTGTTTGCTGGCTCTCGCGTTCGCAATCTCTACGCTACAGTTCCCGCTGGAATGTTTTGGAAGAAGCTGTCTATCAGGGGCTGGAACATCGGCTGGGCGAACAGCAACTGGCCGATGCTACGGCCTGCTCACGGGTACTGGCGCGATGAGAAAGTTGATCAAGCACGGATCGGTGTTACTGCTTCTCTTAGGGACGCTGTTCAGCACTGCTATCTACATGCATCGCGGCGGTGCGCACACAAAGGCGAGCGACATACTCCTTCTTCTGCTTCCCGATGCGGTTGATTCCAGCGAGCCGGGGGTCCAGGAATGGCTGGATGCAGCAGACGAAGAAGGATTGCATCTGGAGATCATCCGCGATTCCGATTTCCTCGATCCCATGTTTCACATGCAGGCTGCCGCCTTGATTGTCCCCGACCAGGTACATCGCAGGGCCAATGACGCGCTGGTGGGCGCACTGGACCAATATGTGCGCGGGGGAGGCAAGCTGATGCTGGTTTACGATGCCTGCACCTGGGACCTCAATGGACGCTTTCCCGAACTCGGCTCACGGCTCTCTGATCTGACCGGCGTCAACTATGCTCTCTACGGCTTGTACGGCAGGAACACCATGGAGTACGGCCAGGTCTGGGGCAAGGCCAGCGCCATGCAAGAGCTGGAAATTCCTCCAGGCGAGTTTGTGCCCATAGACAAACGCAACCGTCCGACCCAGTGGCGAGAGGTTTCACTGGGCGAGAGTAATGGTGGCAGTAATAATAAGGATGCCGAAACGCGCTACACCTTCATTGCCTATAAATATGGCGACCTGCCCTATCCATCATTTCATACCGCGGGCCGCTTCGACGGCAAAGCGCTTCTGGAGTCTGCTGCTGGATTAGCGGCCGGGGTGAGAAAGCATGGCTCCGGCGATGTCCTTTTTGTGAACCTCCCTCTGGGTTACCTGGAGAGCCGGACAGACGGACTTCTGCTCCATTCTTTTTTGCGCTACTTCGCCGTGCACCTTCTGCATTTTCCTTATCTTGCCCCGGTGCCGGATGGTGTAGGTGGGCTGGTGCTCAATTGGCACATTGACGCGCGATCAGCCTTGAAGTCGCTGGAAGTCTTGCGCAACCAGGGAGTTTTTAATTACGGCCCCTTCTCCATGCACGTGACGGCTGGACCGGATGTTGATGTGATTCATGATGGCAAAGGCTTGAATATCGGCAACGATCCTGAAGCGGAAAAATGGATCCAGTTCTTCCGCAGCCACGGGGATGAAGTGGGAAGCCATGGAGGTTGGATCCACAATTACTTCGGACAAAACATTACCGACAAAAATGAAGCTCGCTTCGAGCAGTATCTCGTTTGGAACAAGAAGGCCTTGGAAGGCGCTACCGGGACAAGTATGACCGAGTATTCAGCGCCGCTGGGGAATCATCCCGAGTGGGTGACCCAATGGCTGGAGAAAAATGGGTTTGTCGCCTATTACTTCGCCGGCGATGCCGGCATGGGACCAACTCTGGTCTATCGCGACCATGGCCGTGATTCATCTTCAGTGTGGGGCTTTCCCATTCTCCACCTTGGGGCGGAGGCCAGTCTGGAAGAGATGGGATTTGACGGCGTATCGCCATCTACGGTACAGGAATGGCTTTTCAGCGTCAGCGACTTTACCGCCAACGCCCACGTGGCCCGTCTGGTCTACTCCCACCCAATCGGTGCAACCAGGTACATTCACCCGCTGCTGGCGTGGTTGTCCCACAGCAGTGACCTGGCGAGCCAAGGTAAATTTCGCTGGTACACGATGACCTCACTGGCCAATTTTCTCACCACACGCAAGGCTGTTCAGTGGACTATCAAAACCGAGAATGACAACGTTTCTCTGGAAGCGAATCATCCAAAGACTCTGGACCACCAAACCTGGGTCTTTCCCAAGTCGCGCTACAGCAATCTGCGGGTAACGCGTGGGAAAGCCAATATCCGGGCGGTGGACGACGAATGGTTGATTACGGCCGGGGACTGTGCCCGTTTGCAAATCAAAATGGAGAAACAGCACCTCGGTGTGAACCAGGCGCCACGGTCGTAACGCAAGAGGTGTTATGCACGTGAAAATGAAATTAATTCCGATTGCAATCATTCTGCTGGTCTGCGGATGGGCCACAGCCCAGAACCATCAACCCATTCCCCAAGGTTCCAGCCTGCCGGGAATGTCATCCATGCCCATGGGCATGAACGGACCCGGTTTCCTGGAACTTGGCGGCAGCTACTTTAACGTTACCGGCTCATCTCCACGTTGGGACGACGCGTATGCGAATGCTCTGATTTCTGGCGGCCGTAATGCGGTGTCCGGCCAACTGAGCCGGCAGAACCGTTACGGGGATACCGGCTGGTATTACGGGTTCGGATGGACCCGCGTGTGGAGCGAAAACTGGTACAGCGAACTGGATTTCGGCACCAGCACGGTCCAGGGATTCTTCCTGCCCAAGGTCCGCACGGATGCTCTTATCAACCGCAAGTTGCTCCCGCGGAAGCAGCTCGTGTTGCAATTGGGCGCTGGTTATGACCTCAGTAAGAGAGTCAACGGCACTCCAGTCGCCAACTCCGATTACCGAGGACAGGTGGGCGCTATTTACTACTTCGAACGTCCTTGGATTGTGCAGGGTGGTGCTATCTTCACCCACGCCAGTCCGGGAAACATTTTGGCGCCTGCGGGATATGTGGCGGTTACTCGCGGTCACGTCAAAGAGCACTACCTGACCGCAAGAGCGAACTTTGGCCGCGAAGGCTACGAAATCTTCAGCGCTGGACAGACCATCTTTAATTTTCCTTTTCAGGATTATTCGGTGAACTGGCGGCAATGGATGGCGCCCAACTGGGGATTTAGCGCCACGGCAGAGTATGAATCCAAACCCATTTATCACCGCCTGGGGGGCACGATTGGCCTCTTTCTCGATTTCTAAGCTGACGTCAGAAAGACTGGAGGCCCTTCGGCATCGGGGATGGCGCGGACGAAGGATCGTTCCTCACCGCGCTTTTGCCCGCCTGCATGTGGGAATGCGGGAGATCCTCACCAGCTTGTTGATCGTACTGAGCCTCAGCGCGGTGTGGCTGGCCCTGCTTCCGGCCGTGGGACGGTTCTGGGGAAGGGTGTTTGTTTACTGGACTCACGCTCTGGGTTTCGAAGGTTCTGTAATCATGGCTCCGCAGCACTGGGTCCACATCCGTTTTTACCTTCCTTACGTCAACATGGCAGCCGGCCCCCCTGATAGCCACACCTGGTGGACTACAGGAGTGGTCACATTGTTGGTGTTTGCGGCTACCTATGGGATCTCCGAAGAAAATCTTCCCTGGATTTATCTGCTGCGGTTTCTGACGCTGATCCAGGGCACGGCATTAATTTATTTCGGCTTTGCTGCCGCGCGTTTTCCCCACGATTTGTCCAGCTACACGGTCGGCATGCTGTTTTTTGGAGCCATCCTCATCGCTCTAGTCCCATCTATTCTGGGATTCACGTATTATGTGTTTGATTTCAGTTTAGTTAAAAAAATCACGCTGACCGTGCTCACGGGCGGTTATCTCGCGCTACTGGTTCCCTTGCAGTATATGTTGCATGTTTATGTGCTGCATAAATCCATCCTCTTTATGCCTCTGTTGTATTTTGCCTTTGGTCCCTTTGTGGACGTTCTGATATTCGTGAGCCTGTATTCCTGGGGCATGAGCTGGAAGCCCCAGGACAAGCTGGTTGTTTGACCTCGCCAATACCTGAATCCGCGCTACTCCACCCGATTGCTCCACTAGCTAACCGACTACCAAATTACCATCTGATTGCTCCGCGTCAGCTTTTGCCCCTAGTTTTCTCCGCCTGAATGGCGGCTTAAGGTAGGCTTAAGGTCGATTTACCGGCAAAATGCAGGTGGTCGGCTGATTCAGCCAGAGTAGATGCATCTCTAGCCTTCGATTCCTGATTAAAAAAACCAAAATACAGGAGTCGTCAGCTTGAAAATTGCAGCAAAACTTGTTTTCCCCCTCGTGTTGTTTGCAACTGCCGGTTTTGCCCAAGTAAATATAAATTCGCCCGGCAATGGCGCGACTGTCAGTTCCCCCGTCAACTTCAGCGCGGTTGCCACCCCGGTTGGTGGTCGCCAAATCACTGCCATGCGCATCTATGTAGATTCAAACAGCGTTTACCTGGGCAATGGTCCCAGCTTGAACACCAGCGTCAACATGAGTCCGGGCGGGCATAACGTTACCATGCAAGCCTGGGATAACGCAGGAGCGGTCTATAAAACAGCATTGTCCGTGAGCGTGAGCGGCACAGCTTCCAATCTATTTCAAGGCAACATGAGCGCCACGGTCAACTGGATGGAGCGCATTTCAGTGGCGCCGGATGGCGCCATTCTCTATGGCTCGTCAGAAATCATTCCTTATTACAGCAATCTGGCCGCGATCGGGATGACCCGGTATCCCAACAGCGCCAGCAATGCCGTGGTTGAGAACTGGATGAAGTGGTACATCAACCACCTGAACTGGCCGGATCGATGGGGCCTGTATGGGAGCATCTACGACTTCAATTACAACAACGGCGCGCTCACGTCTCATAACAACGCCGATTCGACTGATTCCTACGCCGCTACTTTTCTGTCACTGGCGTGGGCCTTCTACTCCACCGGTGATGCCGGCGCTCAGTCGTTCGTGAAGACGCTAGCCTATCAGCTCGACGCCATCGGTCAAGTCATCATCAAGACCAGCGATGCCGATGGGCTGACCTGGGCCAAGCCTGACTATCACATCAAGTATTTGATGGACAACGCTGAGGTCTACCGCGGCCTGCGCGATCTGGCCCTCCTCTGGCAGAACGGGTTCCATGACCTGGGCAAGGCGGATTACTACAACGCAGCCGCCAATAAAATGTATTCGAGCCTGGTAAAGATGTATCTGGGCGGAGGTAAATGGGCATGGTATAAGGATGCGCTCGGCCGCCTTCCAGCCCCTAATCTGGGTAAGTGGTACCCGGATGCCACCGCGCAGATGTTTCCGGTGATGCAGGGTGTGCTTCCCGGCACGGACTCGCGCGCCATAGCTACTTACAACACCTTCAACAGCGCCTGGCCGGGATGGCCCAACCTGTCCTTCAACAGTCAGGATCCATTTCCCTGGGTGATGATTGCCGGTGCTGCCGCCCAAATGGGTGATAGCGGACGCGTCAATACTTACATCAGAAACATCCAGAACAAGTACGTAAACCAGGGATTCCCCTGGACCTGGTACAGCATGGAAGCCGGCTGGTTCATTCGACTCAACAGCTACATGATGGGCAAACGTCCCCTGTAGTTTTTTCTCTCCCCTGCCAACAATGGCCTCCTTCGCGGGAGGCCTTTTTTCGGGATGCCAGTTCCAGTTGCTTCCTAATCCGCCGCGGACTGAAGCCCCACTCGGCAGGGCCAGGGTCGGTGCCCTGACACAAATCTGCTGAAATTTCTAAGCATTCTCACTGAGAAAATGCCCGAGACCTCTAAGGGATTACTATCCTTTTCTTAGATAAATAGGGAAGCCTCCCCATGTAGTCAGAGTAGATGTGACCGTAGCCTCCATTAATCCGGTGCAGGCAGAGATCTTTACACCCTGGCCAGGACTATTGAGGAATAACGGCTTTGCTCTTAATGGCAGGTGTTCCCGACGCGACCGTGCGGAAAGTGCCAACGCCGCCAACCGCTTCATCCTTCTGCATGACTTGGAAGTAGTATCGAGTCTCTGGCATCAAGCCCTGCAAACGTGCGTGATAGTTGCGTCCGTCGCTGCCGGGAACGGCTTCGGCAGTCTGGTTCAGGTGGTCACGGTCGGAGCCGTACTTAATGCTCATGCTGCCTGAACCTTCGCGTGCGGACCATCCGATAGTTGCATTCGAATCAGCGACATACTCCGCCACTGGGCCATTGGTGATTTGCTGGTTTGGCGATTGCGTGCCGGAAGCACTGCTGCCGGCGCCGGTCTGAGCAACAGCCAACGCACCAATCAACAGGAAAACTGCCATCCAAAAGATGTGCTTCTTCATGGTTCTATCTCCTTCGGTCGAAAACTAAGAGCCGAAGTGTGAGATGCAGGAGAGACTCACCGGGATGGGCAGAGCTGGATGCCCTCCGGAACCAGCTTTGCCAGAAGGAACGCTAGCAGGGATTCACCAGAAAAAGGCGTTCCGGAATAGTTTACGGCGAAGAGGGACAGGCCGATGATTGCAAGTTCTTTTTAGCCGTTCAAGCAGCGCCGGTTATGGCGACCGGACTGACGATACACATAGGCAGTCTGGCAAAAACTTCACAGCCGGAGCGATCAGCCCGATTTCTCAGAATGAGGGTGCCATGATGGGCTTCAATGATTTGTCGGGTAAGAAAGAGCCCGATACCTGAGCCACTCTCCTTGGTAGTGTAAAAAGGTACAAACAGGTTTTCCGTGTCGCTTAGTCCGATACCTTCGTCGCGAATGCAGATTTCGAGGTCTCTAGCGTGAATGGTCCAGGATACCGTAACCGCCTGCGGCCCAACCTCCTGTTCCGACAGGAGCAAGACAGAGTCAGCAGCATTTTTTGTAATATTGATCAATGCTTGTTCCAACTGGTCAGGGTCTACGAAGATGTGGACGTTCAGTCCCGGAATAACATTCACAGCCAAACGGGACTCCATTGAGGCTACATGGGCCACAAGGTTGGATACTGAGACAGCCTGCCGTTTGGGCAGTGGAATCTGAGCCGCTCGGGTGTAGCTTTGAAGGAAGCGATTGAGCGAATCGGCACGGTCATGAATTACATCCAGGCCGTGGCTCAAGTGCTCAGAGAGGGGCATAGGCAATTGCGTAGTAGAGGCCATGCGGCCGAGGGTCCGGGCAATGCTCCTGATGGGAGCGAGCGAATTATTGATCTCATGACTCAAGACGCGAATAAGACGTTGCCATGCGGCCCGTTCTTCGGCACGCAACACCTCTGATGCCTCAGACAAGACGATCAGCTTACGAGGCTGACCACTTTGGCGGAAGCTGCCCCGGCGAACGATCCAACGCTTTTCCATACCCAAATCGGCACGGGAAAGTACTTCCCAGGCGGGACCGTTAACCAGATCCTCAATTCCAAGCTCTGCAGCAGTGTGGTTCAAGATATCGACTTCATCTTTCCCCAGAAAAAGAGCACCAGCGCGGTTGACAATTCGCAGACGGTTGTCAGGAGAAAAGGCAAAGATGATGGTGCCCGCTTCTGCCATTATCTTGCGCAGCAGGTTAGTGGTTTCAATAGTGCCCAGGCGTTCCTCTCCCAGGGCGCGAGACAGGTTATTTATTTCCAGAGCCAAATCTCCCAGGGCATCGCCAGGAATAGCTTTGGTGGCGCGAAATGAAAAGTCCTCGTCTTTCACGGCGGAGATGACATTCGAGAGCACGCGCAGAGAGTTCAGGACCTGGTCGCGGGCTGAAAGCGTAAGCCCCAACCAAAGAAGCAGCACCAAAGTAGTGAGTTCGATCCTGTGGTCGAGGGAATAGTCGCCGGTCCATAAAAGCAAGAAACCAAGAATGACGCCAGGTAAGCCAGCAAGGAGGACGGAGAATAGTAAACGCCTTTCAAAGCGGGCCGGTAACTGGTGGCTTTGCTCAGCGCTTTTCTTTGCGCGCATCGGGAGCATAAAGACCGTATTTCTCCATACGGCGATAAAAAGTTCCTCGGCTGAGGCCCAGTACTTCTGCGGCTTGGCTCACGTTGCCGCTAAAGCGGGCCAGGGCCTTGCTGATCAAAAGCTCCTCGACTTCTTCCAGACTCATTTCAGAAAGATCCGGAGCAAGAACGTGGGTTGAGTTGTGCAGGCCAAGGTGATGGACTTGAATCATGTTTTCCCGGCACATAATTACGGAGCGTTCGATGGTGTGTTCCACTTCGCGAACGTTTCCAGGCCAGGAATATTCGGTGAGTTTCTGGAGAGCTTCGGGGGAGAAGCCATCAACGTGTTTGTTGTACTTGGCAGCGTATTTAGACAAAAAATGAGAGCAGAGGGCGGGGACATCTTCCCTGCGTTCCCTAAGAGGCGGGATATGCACCTCAACCGTGTTCAACCTGAAGAGCAGGTCTTGACGAAACTCTCCAGCGCTGCAAGCAGCGCGCAAATCAGCGTTGGTGGCAGATAAGACGCGCACATCCACCTGCCGCGTGCGGGACGAACCGACACGCTCCATGTCACCCGTTTCCAGCACGCGCAGCAGTTTTGTCTGCTGGCGTAAGGGAACATTGGCGATCTCATCCAGGAACAGCGTGCCCGTATCCGCCATTTCAAAACGCCCAACGCGGTCGCTTCGGGCGTCAGTAAACGCGCCCTTGACATGACCGAACAGCTCGCTCTCAAAGGTACCCTCGGGAAGCCCGCCGGTATTCACCGTGATCAGGGGTTTATCAGCGCGCAGCGAGACCACGTGCAACATCTGCGCGACAATCTCCTTACCAGTGCCGTGTTCTCCGGTAATGAGCACGTTCGCATCCGAGGGGCCAACTTGCGCGATGGCCTCCAGAACAGCGCGCATCGAAGGGGCCTGGGCAATGAAGGTAGGTCGTCCCTGGTTTCTGAACAGCTTGTTTTCTGCCTCCAGCCGTTGTCCTTGCCGTAGTGCCTGACAGAGTTCGGCTTGATTACGCACAGTGGTGACCAACCGCTCGTCGTCCCAGGGTTTTTGAATGAAATCGCGCGCACCGCGGCGCACGGCTTCGAGCGCCAAATCGATTGTTCCCCAGGCTGTCATTACCACTACTGGCAAGTGACTGTCGACAGCCCGTATGCTCTCCAACAGCTCAAGCCCTTCTTGTCCTGAAGTGGTATCACGGGTGTAATTCAGGTCCAGCAATAAAGTGTCGTACTCGCGCAGCCCAATGGATTCGAGTGCGACTTTGGGAGAGCGGACGGTATCAACCTGAAACCCTTCAGAACGCAACAACATTTTGAGTGCGTCGAGAACAGCCGGTTGATCATCCGCGACCAGGATACGATGGTTTTTTTCGGGATTAGGCATCGCATTCGTTCTGTTTGCACTCTCTGCTTGTTCTTCAGCCGAGTGAGCGGATTTCCAGTTCCTGCGCCAAAACGAGAAACGGTGGAAGAAGGCCATCACCGTTACTCATTTCTCAGGACGGCCGTGGGCTCAATTGAAGCGGCCCGAAAGGCCGCCAGCAAACTGATCAGTGTAGCGACTGAACCCAGTAAAACGCCGGTTCCGATTATGACTGTTAGCGAACCGCTTTTCACATTATAAAGCAGACCGGTTAGGAGGTTTTTGATAATGAAAAAACCAGCAAGACCGACGAGGACGGCGAGGAATATTAATTTGTCGCCCTGCTGAACGATCATAAGGAAGATGCGGATGCGACTGGCGCCCACTGCCATGCGGACCGCAATCTCCCTGTAGCGAAGACGGGTCTGGTAGTTGAAGAGGCCATGGATGCCCACAGCACTGAGCACAAGTGCAAAAATGCCGAATGAAGTGGTAAGGAAGGCCATAAAGCGGGCATTCGCCACGGAATGATCGACTATTTGAGTGAATTGGCGATAGGACGCAAGTGGAAGATCGGGGTCGGCCGATTGAATGGCCCTGCGCACGTCACCAGAAAGATCAATCCGATGTGCTGTGCGGATGACGATCGAGGTCAAAAATACCTTATTGAAAAAGGCATTGATATTGTCCGGCGTCTGACCTATAGGAATAAACATGGTCGGGGGAGGCGGCAAGTCCGGGCCTTTTTCATGGATGTCAGAGACCACCCCTACGATTAGCCGTGGCGCATCAGCCGGATGAGGGCCAAGTTCTTCATCAACCCTTAGTTGATTCCCAATGGCAGATGTCTTCGGCCACCAGTGCCGGGCCAAGGTCTCATTAATGATGGCAACGGGTGCGCTTCCGGCGGTGTCGGCTGGAGTAAAGAACCGTCCAGACCGCAAGGCGATGCGTAACGTTTTGAAATAGTCAGGACTCACCGGCCTGTATTGATCTGCATGGTCAAGGGAGTGAGGCATGGCGACGGGATGGAGCGGGAGGTTCAGACCATTCTCCAAGGGCAAGCCATTTACCGCTGTCACTGTCTCTACACCCGGCAAACCTTCCAATTGTGTTATTACCTGATCGAGGAGTTGGTTCATGGAACGGTTGCCGGCATATCGTTCACCTGCGAGGGAAATCTGGGCTACGGCTAAACGTTCTGTATCGAAGCCCAGAGGAACGGAATACAAGTTGACCAAACTGCGCAAGAGCAGCACGGTTCCCGCAAGGAGCATGACTGTGAGAGCCATTTCGCCGAAGACGAGCCAGCGGATGGCGCGCACTCGTTCGGTACTGGCCGTTGCGGTTCGCGAGGTATTCGCCAAAACCTCAGACACATTCAGCCGTGACAACTTCATGGCCGGCGCCAAGGCAAATAACAGGGGACTCAGAATAGAGATAGTGAAGGTGAACAGCGCAACACGGATGTCAATGCTTAATTTGGCAGTTAAGGGTACGTTGGCGGGCCAAAGCGAAACAACTAAGGGGAGAGACTCTTTGGTCAAAATAAGACCAAGCACGCCCCCAACTAAAGACAGCAAAAAACTCTCCGTTAGAAGCGGGAACAGCAGACGCAGCCTGGAGGAACCCAGGGCCATGCGGACCGCTACTGCGTGAGAAGTCGCTTCCGTTCGAACCATAACCAACACCGCGACATTGGTGCAAGCGATCAGAAACAGGAAGGCGACTGCTTCAAATAGGATGGCTAAACCTCGTCGTTGCTTATCAATGAGAAAGGAATGCAAGTCCTGCACAGCAAGCGTTCCTCGCTGTGAGGAGGGCAAATACGTCAGTTGATATTCACGGGCGAGCCGGTCGAGCTCATACTGGGCCTGCTGTCGTGTGATGCCAGACGCTAGACGTCCAATTACACGATAGTTGTTTCCTGGATCAGCAGTGCCAGGCTTGAGTTGAAGTGGCAACCAGATGTCAGCGTTGGGATAGGTGCGGAAT
>DATDGH010000201.1:0-3312 GCA_036522215.1 Candidatus Angelobacter sp.
TTGGCGTGGTACGTGGAGTTGTTGGGGTGGTACGTGGACTTGTTGTGGCTGACCGTATTGTTAGTGCCATGATTTACGTTGTTGTTGCCACCCTTGAAGGTGTTGTTATTAGCGGCCTTGAAAGCGCTGTTATTTCCATGATTCACCGTGTTGCTACTGCCATTCGAGCTGTTGTTGCTGCCATTCACGGTCTTGTTGTTACCACCATTCAGGCTGTTGTTATTGCTGTGATCGAATTTGTGGTAACCGGTATTTGCGCTGCCCGCTGCTACTACATTCTTCGCGCTGAAGTCGGCCGCCGCAATCGCCGGCTTTCCGTGATTGGCGGATGCCAGCAGCGTGCGATTGCTGCTCGCCAGGTGTTCATGCTGGGTTTGCAAAGTGGTGGGCTGCACGTGATGCTCGTTCGCATATTGCCGTTCCAGTTGCGTAGGCTGCGCGGTGTTGCCCCCATTGCCGCCGTTGTAGCTGACGCGGTTCACCGTTGTGTTGTTCACAACCGTGTTATTGATGTACGTGTTGTGGATATTGACCACGTTCACATTGGTGACAGAGCGGTTGTAGTAGTAATTGTTACCGTGCCAATAGCCCCCAAAGAATCCCACACCGGTATAACCAAAGCCGTAATTGATGCCGCCATAGAAACCCACGTGAGGTCCCCAGTAGCCTCCATGCCAGATGTAGACGCCCTCTCCCCATCCCCAATATCCTGGCGTCCAGAGCAAGCCGACTGCTGGCGGCGCTACCCATGCTCCAGGAACCCAGTAGTATCCGTCAGGTCCCCAGGCCCAATACCCGGGCGTCCAAATCCATCCCGGTTCGGGACACGGCGGCTGTACATAAACCGGCAACACCGGCGGACCGATGTGGACGGATATTCCGATCGAGACCTGCGCGCTCATCATTGGAGTAGCAACAACCGCAGGTAGCAGCAGGAGGGAAATGAGAACGGCTCTTATTCGCATTGGTTCACCTGTTCTAAATCAATGGCTGAGTCGATCATATGAGGCAATATGAATATGGGAAATCGAGAAATAACCCGATTTCCCACACTTTGAGACCAACACCCTGTTAAGGAAAAAGTTGTGGGTACTGCGGTCAGAGATGGCGGAAAGAAGCTGACTCGTTAATCCGGCATTCTCGTCATGTTTGAAATCGCCGTGATCGGAAGAAAGCCCGTGGTTCGATGAGGTCAGGGCGCGTATATGTCAATCTGAAAAGAACCCTGACCGTGCCCACGTTGCTGCATCCCTTCAGCCTGAGATATTCGCGGACTGAATGCTGAATGCTGAATGCTGAATGCTAACTTGCCGGCGCGTAATAGCCCTTGCGGGCCTGGACCTTGTAACTATTCTTGGATTTGACTTCGATTTTCCGGAACGCGCCGTCACGCTTTGTATTTTCAGGCGAGTAGCCCAGGCTGTACTGGCTGCGCAGCTCGCTGGAGATTTGCCGGAAGGCATCGCCGATCTTGTTTGGGTTGTTGACTTCAATCACCCTGCCGCCGGTAGCCTCGGTAAGCTGACGCATCTCTCCGTAGCCTGCCGGGTATTGGGGATCGTGCAGCAGCAAGACGTAGCAGATGGCGTCTGCCTTTTGCGCGGCTTCGATGGCGTCACGTAATTTGAGCCGGCTGCCTTCGTCCTCGCCATCGGTAAGCATGACCATGGCTTTGCGTCCCACCTGTTTTCCAAGGACTTCGTTGGCTGCCAGGTAAACGGCATCGTACAGCAGCGTGCCTTTGGGATTTGAAATGGGCACCGGACCCTGGCCCAGGCCGGGAATCCCATTGCTGCCGCCGCCAATATTGATCTTTGCCTGCTTCAGCCCGGAGTCGAGTAAATGAACATCCGAGGTGAGGTCCTGCAGCAGATCCACGCTGATGTCAAAACTGATGATGAACCCCAGATCTTTGTCGGTGATCACTTGTCGCAAAAAATCACTGGCAACAACTTTCTCTGTATCCAGCATGCGCTGCATGCTGCCGCTGGAATCGACCAGGAGTCCCAGAGTCAGTGGCAGATTCGTTTCCGCGTTGAAATATTTAATGGTCTGCGGTTTGCCGTCTTCCAGGACGTCAAACTCATCCTTGCTGAGGTTAGGAACCAGGGCCCCATGGTGGTCTTTCACGGTAAAGAAAACGTTGACCACATTCACATTTTTCTTGAAAGTCGGGATCTCGCCCTGCTGGTTCGTTCCCTGATTGCCTGCCTGGTTCTGGCCGGATACTGGAAGGAATAGTGCGAGGAGCACAGTGCATATCGCCGGAGTACGCATGATTTTTACACAGCCTTTCTGTGCCGTAGTGTTTAATATCTATTGTAGTAGCTTCCGCACCGAATTTCTGAAGCGTTGAACTTTTTAGAAGCGTCTAACTTTATGAGGAGGCGCATTCATGTCCGGGTTTTTGCGTAGGGTAAAAAGAGTGATTTGTCTTGGCGTCACGCTCACGGCGCTGGGTGCGGCGCAGAACATTCCTGATGCGCCTCAGCCAAAAATCGTGCCGCCGGCGAATCCTTTTCCCGATGCACCTCCGGCGCCCAAAAACAATCATCCGCCAGACGAACCGGGCACAGTTCCTCCGGCGACGCAACCCCTGCAAAAACAGCAGCCGGGCGCCATTGCCAGCAGTCGAGACGATCTATTCCGAATCGTAACCAACGTCACCTTCATAGAAGTTCCTGTCACGGTAAAGGATCAATCCGGCCACATGGTGGAGGGACTGCAATCCCAGGATTTCACCGTTTATGAAGATGGCGTGCCCCAAAGGCTCAGCTATTTCTCCAGTGATCCCTTCCCATTGTCCGTTGCTGTTGTAGTGGACACCAATTTGCCTTCGCAGACCATGAAGAAGGTGAATGAGACATTACCGGCGCTGATGGGGGCCTTCAGCGAGTTCGATGAGGTTGCCCTCTATCGCTATAGCAGTTCAGTGCAGCAGATAGCCGGCTTTACCGGCTCCGGCGATGTTTCCACATCCTCGCTGGAACATTTGAAGCGTCCGGGCAAGGAGAGCGGACCGCCGGTTCTGGGTGGTCCCATGGGGCCGCAGGGACCAGTCATCAATGGCCGTCCGGTTGACCCCAGCATGCCGCAGGTTTACACCGCGCCGCAGGAATCGAACGTTCTGAATGATGCCATCCTGCGTGCTGCGCAGGACCTGAGCCGTCGGCAAAAGGGCGTTCGCAGGCGAATCATTTTTGTGGTCAGCGACGGCCGCGAATATCGCAGCACGGCCCGTTATGACGAGGTGCGCAAGTTCCTCCTTTCTCAGGATATAACTGTCTATGCTCTGGGCGTAGATACTGCTGC
>DATDGH010000202.1:0-9300 GCA_036522215.1 Candidatus Angelobacter sp.
GTTTCATCAATGCCCGGGCCGAAATATTCTTTCCCACGTCGCAGGCCAGAGTTATATTGAGGCATGTCGAAACACGATGCAGTGCAGCAGGTTGAAGCTTTGGCAGCCATTGCTTCGGATACCAGGACTCTCATGCAGAACATATCCGATAACTTGCACTCCGTCATGGCCCGCTACAATAGTGTCAGTTTTCGTTTCCTGGACCAAGCCAATCCTGGAATGCTGATTCTGGGTCCTTACACTGGAAGCTTCACCCCACAACTCCGAATAGCAATTGGCCAGGGCCTCTGCGGAACAGCGGCAGCTACGGAGAAGACCGTTGTGGTCAACAATGTTGCCACCGACAGCCGCTACCTCCAGGGTTCCTCTATGGTGAAATCGGAGATCGTGGTTCCCATCATCGTTGGCGGAAAATTTGTGGCGGAAATCGACATTCAAAGCTATTTTGCCGATACCTTCAAAGATCCCGATGATCGTTCCTTGATTGAGTCCTGCGCTGACGTGGTCGCGAAATTTATGGAAACACATCCCCTAAAGATGTAACCGAATCAACCCAATCAGTCGTCATCTTGAGACGTGCCCGGCTCGCCGGGGAGGTGGAAGTAGCGGATTCAGGCCCATGTTTTCTAAGGCTTACCGAGTGGTAAACACAGAACGCGGGTGCCGTTTGAATCCTCATATTCAGCATTGCGCCAATAGAACCAGGAGTCGATAAAGTGCTGTCACAATGCTCAGAGTGACAGCACTTTTTGCCTCTAATTCATCATCACGCCTGTGTTAATCACTCTCACCCTCGCGACTACACGGGTTGTGAGGAATGATGCGGCGAAAATCAACTACTTCGGTGAAGGTGTTGCCGTCAGGGTGGCCGGCGTCTCCCAGGGTTGGGAAGATCGCGAAAAGCGGGCCGCCGTATTCGGTAGTTGCTGTTCCACCAAAGTTATTCTCGGTTCCGGGAATGTCAGGTCCGCCGAGTTGCCAGGCGCACACTCCCTCATCTTCATCGTGGCCGCCCCTGGTTGTGGAATAGATGGGATAGAACTGCGTCCCGGCCGGTGGATTGGTGCAACCGTTTCCGGTAAGGAGGTTGCACGTGGGATTGGTGAAAAACTCTGAGATAGGTGTATCGGTTTCAAAGGCTACGCGGCTGAAATCGCGAGGCTCCCCTGAACTATTGCCCTGGCCGTCCTCCTGATCTTCGCCGTCTCTCTGCGGCAGGAACCTTGGCGCGGTGAAGCGTATGGGACTGGGATGAATTAAAGCATCCGTGGCCGGATCGCCCGTACCGGGCCAGTTGAAGTGGTAAGGAGTGCCATCGAAATCCAGGTCACCGAAGATGCAGGCTCCAATTGGCTTCAACCCGAACAGTGCCAGGAATGCGCCACTGAAACAACCCGTCCGGTCATCGAAATCCGGGCCTGTTGGATCAGCAGGGCTGGTCCCGATACATGCGCCACCCTCGCGATTCACTGCGCTGCACAACTCATAGTGTCCGATCTCATCTGAAACTGAGACATTGACCGTATGCGCCGTCCACACCGCCCGGGTATGTTCACTCGAGGTAGCATACTGCGGATGAAAAGCATACGGAGTGGACGAACACGTGACCGAAGGATGCGCCGGGTCGGGATCGGGGACGAAATTGACCTGGGCGAATCCATTGGCAATGCTGGCGGTCATGGAGCCGGTTATGTCTGTAGTCAGGTCCTGTAGTTCGGCGAAAAGACCGGCGGCAGTATCGCGGATGGTCACCCTCACCTTGTCCCCAGGATTCATTTTGAACATCTGTCCTGGAACCGTAGTGAAAAGCGGATTTGGCGCCGTGCTCAAGGGATCGGCAACAAATTGCGAGATTCCATTTGTGGTGAGGAAAGCAAAGTTATCGGGCTCGAGGCCCACTCTCCTGGAGCAGTCCCGGTTGTTTCTGGTGCCGGTGCTCTCCCGGAAGTTGAAGCTGAAAATCACCATAGCTACGCACCATTGCGTGCTATCCGAACAGGTGTTCAGACCGCCGGGAGGATAGAACTGCAACTCCAGAAAAGCCGAACCGGGGTGACGTCCAATAAAATCCGCGGCATTGGAATCGGCGTTGTCAAAAATATTGGCGTCGGTATCCGGTACGCACACGCTGGTGAACTCCGGGGAGGATTGGGTGTCACATAGAACCATCCCAAACCAGAAGGCCGGATGGAGCTGGAAATTAAAGGTGCCGCCTGATCCATCCTGCTGGGGCGGCGTCGGCGGATCGGTAGGAATAGTCAAAACTGTGGTCACGCTATTTCCCGATCCTGGGCGGTTGGAATAGAAAGTTATGGCGGGCTCATCGTGCCCGGAATATTGCCCAAGACTCTCCTGCAGCGGCTTGGCGATATCGGCGCAATTGGGGCTGTCACTGGGACAGTTAATCACCGGCTTTTGCTGATTAGGATTGGTGGGGCCACCATCATCGGCTGCGGCGGTCAGGATACCGGCCAGTAAAAACACTAACAGGCCCAAAAAGGAACTTTTGCGCATAAATGCCCTCCTTAAGAGCAACTCCACAGCTTTTAGACTAAATTCCAGCAACTCTGAAAGCAAACTGAATTGCCCCGTATAGGGAAACAAAATGGGAGCAATAGGGAGAACTGCCGGCAATTGATCTTTGCACCCAGGAGGCCTCGCCCAACAAATGGCGCAGACAACACCATCGGTTTAGTCTTCAGTGAACGCTTTTGGGGCGCGGGCGCACTCCCAGGATATTGGGAACGGGCCAGGCGACGCCGTTGCTGTCATCTTCGCGGAAAGCAGTTTCGTAACTTCCAAACAACTCCAACTCCACGCCGCCGGCATGGACGTAGAGTTGCGCCTCCGGGCCGCCTTCAAGGTGCTGTGCGGCAACCAGGCCGATTCCAGCCGCGAGCAGCTCTCGATTCAGATCGTGCATGGAAAAGGGGGTACGGCAGAAAATGAAAAGAATTCTGCCTGTACTGTCTTCGCCCAGGGCCGCTTCACTCCATTTTTTAGGCTGCTGGCCCCATTGGTTTGAGCCGGGCCGCTTGATCAGCCGAAGATTTTGCACCGCTGAGGAGTAATCCCTGAGAATGGCCGCGAGGCTGGTGGATTTTTCGTCGAGATCAAAGATGTGGAAGCGGGGAGCGCGTTTAGGGTCTGTGGGATCGAAGGCAGCAATGGATTTGTAGCTGTTCTCCCTGCCGTTGCTGACCTGGCCGCGGTAGCGAAGATAACCCAGATGGGTCTTGCCATCGGTATCGAACATGCCCGCATTGATGGTAGCGGCGAAATTGTGCGCTTCCGACCAGGCCCGCGCTGTATGTGACGATGATTCGCCCGGACTGGCGGCGCCTGCAAACTCCAGTTGCCAGAGATCAGGATCCATGCGCAAGACGACGATCTGGGAGTCACCCACTAAGCCGGGAGCACTGGCTGTGATCCGCCGCAGTTCCATGCCCGGCGCCAGAAGCTGCCATCCGGAGTTGGCTCCGGCGTTGAGGGCAGAGAAAAGGCCCAGCAGGCCGGCGAAAATCAATAAATTCTTCTGACCAAACGGTTTCATCGCGAACTCAGGGCAGAAGCAAATATATACCGCAGCAGAGACGGGATTCAGAGCGTTTTCAAAAACCTTTGGGGCGCCGATTAGTTCTTCTTGTTAGCTTGCTTTTCTTGCCGGGCAAGAATGCCCTGGCAAGCCGCCAATTGTGCACTCATTGACCGCTCCTGCGAATGGACGGATTGAACGAGTGCTAAGGCTGCTTCATGATTGAGTCCCCTTGGCTTCGACAGACAGCGAGATCCCGGAGAGAGTCTTGCCTGGTTCCGGGCGCGCGAAGTGCTTCGGACCTGCGCTATAACATGTGGTTTCAGAAGCGGAAAAATTACAGATATTTTTTATTTCCTAAAGGCGAACGTTCCCGTGGAGGGATAGCTCCATGAATGCGGATTCAGTGAGCCTGCAATATGTTTATTGGGATATAATCCCTGACCTGTTTATTTCTCACATTGGCCCAATTGCGCGGCCTCCGGCAGCAAGGTCATCTTTGAACCAGGAGCCAGAGGAGATCGAATCGGCGATCTCTGGGGGTCACAGAAAATCAGGCTGATGTACCGGTTGGTTGCCTAAGCCCGTTCCCTAATGGAACGCTCCTGCACACGCTGGATCGGTAGCCTCACGTTGTTGAGTTTCGCTCGTCTAAAACAGCTGAAACCCGGCAACCAACAATCTTTCAAACAATAAGTTACAAACCTCTTAAAGAAGGTCCAGCCGTGATTTGCGCCTCAAAATTCTCATACTGGTTTTCACTTTCCGTTTGCTTGTTCGCCAATGTCGTAGCCTCTGCAGCTCAAAGTGGGAAAGAGCATGCTTCCGGAGTGGCAGTGGAGACGATAGCATCCCACTCAGAATCGGAAAAAGCGGGACTCCGTGCCGGTGACGTCATTCTGGGTTGGAGCCGGGGTGATGCCCACGGTGGGATTGAATCTCCTTTTGACTTATCGCTGGCGGAGATTGAGCAGGCGCCCAGGGGTACAGTGACACTGGAAGGCCTAAGAGGCGAGACCAGCAAAAGCTGGATGCTGGGTCCCGGCAAATGGGGCATCGCAGCCGGGCTGACAGGATCAGGACGACCTGCAGCGATCTACAACGAGGGACGGCAACTGGCCAATGCAGGGAAGCCGGCTGACGCAGACGAACGCTGGAAGATGGGTGCGGCTGAGGTCCGAGGTTCCCAGCCCTCATGGCTTGTCCCCTGGTTGTACCTCAAAATAGCCGGATTGTTCGCCGACGCGCAGGAATGGAAAAAAGCTGATGATGCGTACCAACAAGCGATCCAGGAGGCCAGAGAAGTTGGACCAACTATCCGCGCCCAATTGTTGCGGTCCTGGGCTTTGACGTACGAGCAGAGGGGTGATTGGCGAAACGCGGAGCAACACCATCGGGAGGCTATAGCGGAGAGTCAGAAATTGGGGGCGGACACGTTGCTTACAGCAGCCAATCTATTTGGGCTTGGCTATATGTACCGGGTGCATGGAGATTTTGACAAAGCTACCGAGTATCTTGGCCAGGCTCTTACTGTTCGCCTCAAGCAAGCGCCGGACAGTCTGCCTGTGGCGATGGTCCTGACCAATCTCGGTCTTATCGCGGAAGACCGGGGCGAGTTGGATAAAGCCGAGCAGTATCTTTCGCAGGCCCTGGAAATCCGAGAAAAGCAATCGCCCGAAAGTCTTGATGTAGCTGCCAGTCTGAACAATCTTGGTTCTGTGGCGGAAGATCGAGGCGATCTAGCCAAAGCTGAAGGATTTCATCTCTCGTCCCTTGCCATCAAAGAAAAACTAGCTCCCAACAGTCTGGACGCTGCAGCGACTTACAGCAGTCTGGGAAATGTGGCTTTGGAGCGCGGTGATTTGGCAAAAGCCGAGGCATACATGCTTCGAGGTCTGGAAATTCGGAAGGCACTGGCTCCGGGAAGTCTTGATGTTGCCACCAGCCTGGGTAATCTCGGCACTTTGAAATGGCGACGCGGCGATTTTGTCGGGGCGGAGGACTGCTATCGTGAGGCACTAAACATCGAGCAAAAATTTGCTCCGCAAAGTCCGGACACAGCAAGCACACTCGACAATCTCGGCAATGTTGCACTGGCACAACAAGATTTCCCAAAGGCCAGAAAGTACCACTATCAGGCGTTGGCGATCAGGAAAAAACTCGCTCCATTCAGTCTTGACATGGGCCAGAGCCTTGACAATCTGGGAATGTTGTCCGAGGAAGAAGGGAATCTGCACAGAGCCGCATCCTATTACCGCCAAGCCCTGGTAATACAAGAGAAGCTCGCACCCAACAGCTTGATTGTGGCGGTGAGTCTCAGCAATCTTTGCGCTGTGACGGAAGAACGTCATGACCTGGCAGGAGCTGACAAGTGCTACGTTCGCGCATTGGCAATCGAAGAAAAGCTGGCTCCGGATAGCCCTGACACGGCAGCGAATCTGGCCCGGCGGGGCAATGTCGCGCGCAAGCGAGGTGACCTGGTCCTGGCCGAAACATTGTTTCGCCAGGCGCTCTCTATCAGAGCCAGAGTGGCTCCGGGCAGCGCAGATTACGCTGAATCTCTGGCTACCCTGGGTTCATTAATGCGGCGTAAGCGCCAGCCAGGCGAAGCAGCACAACTCTTCAGCCAGGCGCTGGATGCCCTGGAGAACCAGATAGGAAATCTGGGAGGCACGGCCGACACTCGCTCCAGTTTTCGCGCCCGATATGCCCGCTATTACTCAGAATATATTGACCTGCTGTCCATGCAAAAGCAGACCGATCTTGCATTTCATGTAGCCGAGCGTCTGCGGGCGCGGTCTTTGCTGGAGTTGCTGGGACAAGCTCGAGTTGACATCCGCAGCGGCGTGTCTCCAGCGCTGCTTGAGAAGGAACACCGGTTGCGGGAAACGCTGGCAGCCAAACAGGAAGTGCGAACAGCATTGCTTACCGGAAAACACACAGAAACCCAACTGGCTGCCGTAGAGCAGGAGATGGAGGACATCCGCACGCAATATGCAGATATAGAAAGACAGATCAGGACAAACAGCCCTGCCTACGCCGGCTTGACCCAGCCGCAGCCGCTCAATGCACAACAAACGCAAGCGTTGCTGGATGACGAAACCGTGCTTCTGGAGTATGCGTTGAGTGAGCCGCGAAGCCATGTTTGGGTGATTACTTCCGGCTCAATGAAAGGCTATGAACTTCCACCACGGGCGCAGATTGAGAAGCTGGCCCGGCATTTATACACCCTTTTGTCAACGCGAAAGACTTCCAGAAGCGCAAACGGGCGGGCAGAGCAACCAGGAAGAGAACGATTGAGTGTGGCGGCCGCTGATTTGAGCCGAGCCATTTTGGGTCCGTTTGCACCTCAATTACGGGGGAAGAGGCTGCTCATTGTTGCTGATGGCGCCTTGCAGTACATTCCGTTTGCAGTGCTGCCCGATCCAGGGAGTCGTGACCGGGCGCCGTTGATTTTGGGTCATGAGATTGTGTATTCCCCGTCCGCCTCTGTGCTGGCAGAGTTGAGGCGAGAGGAGAACGGGCGCACGCAACCAACCAAGGCAGTGGCTGTGCTTGCCGATCCCGTTTTTGAGTCAGACGACCCCAGGGTGAAAGGGAAGGCATCGGGTCACCGTGTGGGCCAGCGGACAGGAAGAAGCCAGCAGGCTGATGCACCTCCTTTATTCGTGCAACATCTGACCCGGTCAACAGCGGATGTGGGTTTGCTGCACCTGTCCCGGCTCATGTTTTCGCGACGCGAAGCCAACGCGATTATGGCAATGACGCCAACCGGTCAAGGAATGGAGGCTCTGGGATTCGACGCCAATCGCGAAACGGCGGTCAATCCGAACCTGGGGCAATATCGCATTGTGCACTTTGCCACACACGCATTGCTGGACAATGAGCATCCGGAACTGTCTGGGCTGGTATTGTCCCTGGTGGACAAGCAAGGCAAGCCACAGAATGGTTTCCTTGACCTGGATGACATTTACAATTTGCATTTGCCAATTGAGTTGGCGGTACTAAGCGCGTGCAAGACCGGCCTGGGCCGAGAAATCAGGGGTGAAGGGTTGGTTGGCCTCACGCGAGGTTTCATGTATGCGGGAGCAACCCGAGTGGTGGCGAGTTTCTGGAACGCTGATGATGTCGCCACCAAGGAGTTAATGGAGAGATTTTACCGTGCGATGGAGCAGCAGGGACTACGGCCTGTAGCAGCATTGAGGCAGGCTCAGATTCAGATGCTTAAGCAGAGGCGTTGGAGCGCTCCGTATTATTGGGGCGCCTTCCAGGTACAGGGTGAATGGAAGTAGGCGACCGGTCTTTAAAACGCTCCGCTCCAAGACCGGGAGCGGCGAGGCGCAGGAAGTCGACGCTGATAGTTTCAGGGTCGTGAAGCGGTAAGGCTGCAGGCGAAATCTGACTCCTTATTGCATGCCCATGTCTTTTGGAGTTACGCCCATTTTCTGGAACATGTCGGCCTGGAACTTATCGTAATCATTCTTGGCTTGAAGAAACTCAGTGCGGCGGCTGCTCATGGTTTGCATTCTTGAATTGAAGCCTTGCAGCACGTCATTATCGGAGATCAGCAGTTGGCCGCCGTTGAGGACAAAAACTGAATGGTTCTGCTGCGCGTAGTTATATACGTCGTCGATAGACTGTACCCAGGCCTGTTCGGCAGAGACTGCAGTTTGGCGTTTGGCCAAAGGCACAGCCAGACCTGCCTCGAATCCCTTCATTACACCTTCACGGTCGGAAGCTGCCCAATCACCGGTTTCGATAGTGTGGCGGATGCTACCGACTACTTCCCGAACCTTCTCCTCCTGAGACATATCCAGGCTATAGACGGCGTGCAATTGGCTTAACCCTTGGGTAAAGGACGCGGGATCAGCAAAACTTTCCGGCGATCCCAGTTTGGCCGCAGCACTGATGTCGGCGTTCTTTACTGCCGCCAAATACTCCTGGTTAATACGAAAGAGGTTGCGATATTGGTCGCGGAAGGTGTCATCGAATTCCCGGTTTTTGGACCAGAAAGCCTTCTTAATCGGCTGCTGGCCGGCAGCTTCACGCATAAGCCGTCCGATTCGCGCTTCGGGTTTTTCATCGTCGATTGTTCGCAGATACAGAAAACCGCCGACGGCGGCAGCAAGGAGAATAACGACGATGACGCCAGCAACGGGACCGCGTTTCGCGGGCGCGTTCATGGGCTGAGTCGTGTCGATGGGAAGGCGGGGAGGATATATCGACTGAGCCGGTCGGGGCGCTGCTCCGGGCGCGGCTGGAGCCGGGGCCGGTGCTGCTGCCGGAGCTACTCCGGCGCCAGGCAGAGGTTTACCACAGGCGTTGCAAAAACCAGAAGTGTTGGCGTTTTCTTTCCCGCAAGATGGGCAAAACATTTCGAGACCCCCTAATGTGATTCGTTGATTTGTAATATTACAAAAAAGCGCTGTAAGGGAAGCAAAAAATTTGAAGGCCAGTAATTAGTAGTTAGTAATTACTAGTTAGCAAAACCAGGATCAAAATCAAGAGCAAAACCAGGGACCAACCAAGACCAAACCAGGAGCAAAGTTAAGAACCATCAAGAGTAAACCCACCCGCAACTGTTCGATATCGCAACTGGGCGTTCGAAAGCGGACAGTCATCACCAAACAAACGCATTTGAGCCCACGTTTGCTAACTAGTAATGAATGGCAATCGTCTAACCGGATAAGTCAGGCACAAAATTCAAGAAGCGTTTTTGCGTCTTGAACGTACTGATAAATAGAGATGTAGCGGAAAAAAATTAA
>DATDGH010000203.1:0-3124 GCA_036522215.1 Candidatus Angelobacter sp.
GTTGCTCGACAAGGGTCATGTCGTTACCGGCTACAATCGCACTCGCTCAAAAGCTCAGTGGTTGATCGATAAGGGCATGCGCTGGGCGGATTCACCTCAGGCCGTGTGTGCTGCGGTCGACGTCATCTTCACTATGGTTACCAATGCGGCGGCCCTTGAATACATCACCGAGGGACCCGATGGCGTGTTAGCCGGGCTAAAGCCCGGCAAGGTAGTCATTGACATGAGTACCGTCAGCCCCGCGTCTAGCCGTGCTCTGGCTGCCAAGGTGCGCGACAAAGGAGCCGAGATGCTGGACGCGCCCGTATCCGGAAGCGTCGTTACGCTGCAGCAGGGAAAGCTGAGCGTCATGGTAGGTGGCCGGCGCGAGGTCTTTGAACGTGTCAAACCCCTGCTCGAAGATATTGGGCCGAAGGTCACTTACGTTGGCGAAAATGGCATCGCGCTCTCGATGAAAATCGCTACCAACTTAAGCCTCGCCGTTCAGATGCTGGCATTCTCAGAAGGGGTTCTGCTGGCAGAAAAAAGCGGCATCCCACGCGAGACAGCGGTGGAAGTTCTTACCCACAGCGCGATTGCCTCTCCCATGATTCAATATCGCGGCCCCTTTGTCCTGCGCATGCCGGAAGAAGCCTGGTTCAACGTGAACATGATGCAGAAAGACCTGCTGCTCGCGCTGGAATTGGGCCGGCAAGTGGATGTTCCGTTGCCGACAACTGCAGTGGTCAACGAGTTCCTGACGGCCGCGCGCGCCATGGGCCTGGCGGAGAAGGACTTCGCTGTAGTCTTCGAGGTTTTGGCTCGATTGTCAGGAGTCGCGAGCTGATGCCTGCTGCAGGAGCAGCAGGCGAGTCAATTTAGTCCACCCAAAGCAACATGCATGAAGACAAGATGAGCGTGAGGACCTTGGACCACACACCAGCATCCGCGTCGCCGCAGGTAACGGCTCCCCGGAAAAAAGCCTTTTACAAGAGTTTGTGGGTGCAGGTGTTGGTGGCAGTGGCGGTCGCGATCGCGCTCGGCTACTTCAGGCCCGCTGTCGCCATTGCCATGAAGCCCCTGGGCGACGGCTTTATCCGCCTGATTTCGATGATCATCACGCTGATCATCTTTTGCACAGTCGTCTCCGGGATCGCCGGCTTGCGCGACCTGAAGAAAGTTGGGCGAGTCGGCGGCAAGGCATTGATCTATTTCGAGGCCGTCTCCACTCTGGCACTGTTCATCGGCCTGGCAGTGGGGAATATTGTGCGGCCAGGCGGTGGATTCAATGTTAACCCGGCCACTCTTGACAGCAAGGCTGTTGCCGGCTATGCCGGCCAGGCGAAAGCGCAGAGCATAACCGAATTCATCATGCACATCATCCCCACGACAGTGGTGGACGCATTTACCAAGGGCGATATTCTCCAGGTCCTGCTCGTCGCCATACTGTTCGGGGTGGCGCTTTCAGCCGCAGGGAAACGTTGCCAGCCGGTGGTCGACTTTCTTGATGCACTGACCCTGGTCGTGTTCGGCATCGTCAATATCCTCATGAAACTTGCCCCCATCGGCGCCTTTGGCGCGGTCGCCTTCACCGTGGGCCAGTACGGCATCGGCTCGCTCGGACCACTGGTCAAGCTGATCGCCACCTTCTATTTCACTGCAATCTTGTTTGTGCTGGTGGTGTTGGGCCTGATCGCACGGTTAGCTGGTTTCAGCATCATCAAGTTCCTGCTGTATATCAAAGAGGAAATCCTGATTGTGCTCAGCGTGAGTTCGTCCGAACCGGTCTTGCCCACGCTTATGGAGAAGCTGACCCGGGTTGGATGCTCCAAGCCGCTGGTGGGACTGGTGGTGCCTGCCGGATACATTTTTAATACCGACGGAACCAGCCTGTACATGACCATGACCGCGCTGTTTGTGGCCCAGGCCACCAATACGCACCTCACATTGATGCAACAGCTCACCATTCTGGCGGTGGCGACTCTGACTTCGAAGGGAGCGAGCGGAGTACAGGGCGCGTCGTTCATCGCGCTCGTAGGCACCCTGACCGTCATCCCCACCATTCCCGTCGCGGGCATGGCCTTGATCCTTGGCATCGACCGCTTTATGAGCATGCTTCGGGCGCTGGTCAACGTGATCGGCAACGGTGTGGCCACTTTAGTTGTGGCCCGCTGGGAGAAGGAAGTTGATCGCGAGACCCTGCGCCGCGCCTTCACTTAAAGCAGTCCGCTTTTGTTATTCCTCTTTGAACTTGTCCATGGTTGTTGTGTCTTTACTCACCAGCGGGTGTTACATTTGGAAGCATCGAGGATCACAGGTGAGGAGGAGCTTATGGATACCACAGCAATCTGCCGGCTAGCCGTGATGTGTTTGCTTGGATTAGGGTGTGCCGTTGCGCAGGACCCAACCAAAGTGGCGCCGACGCACTACAGGCTAGCTTTTGAAAACGAGCATGTACAGGTGGTATACGTCCACTATGGACCACATGAGAAGTCTGCCATGCACGACCATCCGGGAGGTGTAGTGGTTAACCTCACCAGCGGTCACCTGAAGTTTACAGACCAGGATGGGAAGGTCCGCGAAGTGGCCGCAACCCGTGGCGAGGCCAGATGGTTTCCCCCTTTCAAGCATAGGGTTGAGAATTTGACTGACACGTCCTATGACGCGGTTTACATCGGGATCAAAGGCATGGCTGCATCCTCAGCCGCCTCCGGTATGGATGGATGGAGCGAAGAAGATCGGGAGATGGTGGCTGCGTTCCTTCTCGCGTTAGACCGCCAAGCCCCGCAACATTCGTCCGCTGAGCTGCCAGCACCGTCCCAGTTGTCACCAGCGCCAGCCTGGCCGTGAAAGACGCAGCCGGACTCCCTGACCGCTGGGCTGGATGAGCTGTTTCTGCGCCGCGCAAATGCCAGGAAAGTTCGCCGCAGATAGAACGAATGCATTTGCCTTTGGCTTTGTCGGCGCTAATCTGCGCCAATCTGCGGCGAGGTTTTAAAATAGCCTCCGAGCCACCATGCGCATCACCAGCCGCGCCAGGACGATTGCCTTTTTTATCACGCTGGGAGCATGCCTGGTCGGGCTGGCAGTTGTGCTCAATGTAGGCTGGATGCTGCTGAGCCGTCATGCGGTGGCGCTTCTGGTC
>DATDGH010000204.1:0-7116 GCA_036522215.1 Candidatus Angelobacter sp.
CAGGCTCTGGCATGACTCAGGCATTTCCTTCGTACGAGCAGTTTGCCATTGTCGATCAGCGCGAACTGGGCAAGAAATTCGACTGGATCGTTCTGAAAGTTCGCATCTTTGATTTCAACATCGCCGCGCGTCCCTTCGGCAGCAACGGTCCGGAGCTCGTGTTAGGCGCGAATGAGGAAAGTTATCTGGTCGGCCATCAGGAGTTTGTCAACTACAACGAACACCATATCCCCGGCGTGTTTGGCGATTATGGCGTCGGCTACGCCTTCATCAGGAGTCCCATTCAGGGACTCTTCGGCTATGGGCCGGGGGAATTCGATGCCGCCATTGAACTCATTAATTTCCGTGTGTACGAAACCGGCTATGTCACGGTTCGAATGGTGTTCATTGCCAACCGTCCCACCCGGATTGCCAACCTTACGGTTGACCCTGTGGGCTGGAGCTTGAGTCTTGCCGATACATTGTCCTTTGGCCTGGCTTCACCTCTACTTGGGCCGGCCAAAGATTTGTTGGACCGGCTTCCATTGCGGTTCAATCTTGATCCGGTAAGCGCTTACGTTTCTGGCGCAAATTTGATCAGCGGAGGCGCGGCCGCGCGAACACTCTGCATCTCTATCCAGCAGCTTGAAAAATTATTCCTCCTTCAGCATTTCAAGCAGCATTATCAAACCATTGTCGGTTCCCTGCTCACCTGGCGCCAGATTCCTGACTGGCTCGATCAGAAAAATCTGCCCGCCTGGGTGATCTCCGGGATCAGTTCATGAGCGCTCCCGCAAGTGAAACGGCCATGGTCTTGTCAGGCGGCGGGGCTTACGGCGCATTTGCCGTCGGCATAATGAAAGCCTTGTTCGCCGGACGCAGCCCGGCAACTGTTTACACGCCGCTGGCCGCTGACATTTTTACAGGTACCTCCGTTGGCGCATTTAACGCCGCCATGATGGTCGCGCACGGTCGCGAAGATCTTCTCAGCGCCGCCAACGCCCTTGAAAATGTGTGGCTCAATCTTGTGGCCGACCGCCCGGGGCGATGCGGCAACGGCATCTTCCGCGTGCGCGGAAACCTCGCTGAGTTCATTGATGCAAGTTGTCTGGCCCAACCCGCGACCATGGTGTCGCGAATCGCCGATGACAGCGTGGCGCTCAGCCGGTATGTTCTGGAACGTGCAGCAAATTTTCTGCTCTCTTCTGCTCCGCTGGAAGAACGCGCCATGGCGCTGGTGAATGTGGGGTCGTTCGTGGACAGCGCTCCTTACGCCGAGATGCTGAACACCGTAATCCATGAGGACGCCATCCGGGACAGCCCTAAACATCTCCGGATTGTCTCCACGAATTGGGTAACCGGTGAGGCACGGTCCTTTAACAACTCTGACTTTCTTGACGGGCGTGGCATTCGCTCCATTATGGCGTCTACTTCAATTCCCGGAGTATTCCCGCCGGAGCGGATCGACGAAGATTTATATGTTGATGGCGGAGTGGTTGAGAACACGCCATTGGGTCCTGCAATCGATGTTGGCGCTACCAATTTACATGTGGTCTACCTCGATCCCAACCCCGGCGTGGTGCGGCTCCGCGGAGAGCCTTACACCGTTGACACCATGCTTCGCGTCTACCTCATCATGCTGGCCACCAAACTCAGTGAAGACATAGAAACCGCCAGATGGATCAATGCCGGGCTGGACGCAATCGCAGCATACCGTGAAGACCAGGCCGCCTCTGACTCTGCCATCCGTGACTTCATCCGAGTCGCGGGCCAATTCCTGAAGGCTGGAAAGAGCTACAAGCGCCTCACTATTCACCGCTATTTCCCCGAGAAAGCACTGGGGAACGATCTGGGGATGTTGAATTTTGGCATTGATCCCATAGCCAGAATGATCACGGAAGGTGAACGCGTAGCGCTTCTCCATGACTGTGCGGAGAGCAACTGCGTAATTTAGCGATAAACCGATGAATTCAGGTTCTGCTTATGCGTGAATTATTTGATGCAATGCTTCGATTGGCCTGGACCATGCCGCTCACGGCCATGCGTGAGTTGCTAAACGTCTTCTCACTTGGATGGATGGGAAACTCAACTTCCGGCGGAAATGGAAATCAACCACAAGCCGGCGCCATCACCCCGACTTCCGCCGGCGCAACGCCTGTCCAAAACATAATCCCTGCCATCTCCGCCAATGTTGCTCCCGTCAACCACGGAAACCTGAACACCTCGCGGATGCTGGTTCTGGGTGAAGGTCTGGCGGCGGGCGTTGGTGATTTCGCTTTGCATTCTGATACCCAGCCATTTAGTTTTTCGGCACAGATGGCCCGGCAAATGTCTGCTGATTTTCCCCAGCGGCTGATACAAGCACCGGGAATCGGAAACTTCGTAGGCTTTGCTTCCCTTCCCGTACGTGTGCCGGCGCCTATGCAGTCCACGGTAGTTGAACAGCTTCCGCCACCGCCTGTTTCAAATCTGTCCATACCGGAATTCAGGCTCGACGATGCCCTCTCGCTTCGTCCCGCACAACCGCTGATCCAACGCAATAATGCAAAACAAACTGCGGTCAATCTCGTGTGGGGCTTATTGCCCATTGCACAAGGACAACACTCACTGCCCACCCAGGTGGAGTATGCGCTCGCGCAGTCGCCCACCTTTGTGGTGATCGAGCTGGGATATTATGAGGCCCTGGAAGCAGCGATCAACGGAGATCCGGACCGCTTGCCAGGTTCACACCAATTCATCTCCCGCTATTCTGAAATTCTTTCGATGCTGAAGCGTAGCGGAGCGGAGATTCTCGTTCTAAATGTCCCCAATCCATTGGATACCGCCTATTTTTCTTCAGTCGAAGTGGCGGCAAGGATTATGAAGGTTGAATCTTCATTCCTTCTGCGCCGCTACGGAATCCAGGCAGATGATCTGATCACAGCCAACGGGCTCAATGAAATCTCGTTTCAAATTCTTGGGAAGTCTCTCGAGGCACTGCCATCCGATTCAATACTCTCCTTAGATATTGCCCGTGCTCTCACCCATCGCATCGATGAACTCAATCAGGCATTAAGTCGCTTGGCCCAGCAAAACGGAGTCGTTCTTTACGATCTTGCCGCCTTGTTCCGCCGCGTCGCCTCTGGAGGTTACCCGGCCGGCATGAGAACGCTTACCAGCGAATACCTGGGCGGCTTCTATTTGCTCAATGGCTATTACCCTGGGTCAACTGGTCAGGCAATCATCGCCAATGAAATCCTGGGACTGCTTAACACAACTTATGGTGCGAGTTTTCCGCTGATTGACCTGAACGCGGTCGCCGGCATTGATCCCACGGTGGCTTCCCGTCCGGCGCAGGGGCCCAATTGGCCAACCACCGAACTGGAGCAACTGCCATTCAATCCTGCTCACGCGTTGAATGAATGCCCGGTCAGCGCACAAGAGGTTGGAGACAATCACTTCAGCGTCAATGAAAACTGGGACCAACTTGGGCCGGTTACGCCTCCAGCGCCTTCGAAGTTGCCTTTACAACTTCCGCCCGGCCTGGAGCAGGTTCTGCCCTTGAGCACGGTTGCAAGCTACTTTGGCGATGGAATCGGCGCCCTGAACGTGAGAAATCCGCAGCAGGCATTCTTTGGCAGCACTGGAAATTTTATCTTCGGCGGGCTGGCCATGGTGGACAGTCATCTCAGTGGCTCCGTTAAGATCAAATTCACTCCGCCCGTCAACAATTTCAGCCATTTTGAAATTTCTTTTATGGGCGGATTCACCGGCGCAGATTCAGTTCTTGTCACGCCGCAATTCTTCAAAATGCCGTTTCGTGAGAATCGGGTAGACGAAGTTCCGGGCCTTATCTCCTCCGGGGACTTGAATCTGGAAACGGGCGAAGTCGGCAATCTGACAGTTTATGCTCGATACATCAGCACCGCGCTGTCATCTCTGATCAGCGTGAACCCCAATTTTCCCAAAGGCCCCAACCTGCCGTACCCGGTCATCGTATTCAAAAACCCTGCACCTTCTAATTGTCCGCCTCCGACCCCTGAGGAAAAGCAGATCTATGCTTCCGCGTCGGCCCAGTTTGAACAGCGCGCTGACGGCAAGCTGGACTTCACTTTTTACGGCTCCATGTTTGTTCCGTTGGGGCCGACCACCGTGTGGCCCCTCAATTTCGTTGGACCCAGCGGACAATATGCCACCATTGCCTCACCCGGTACAGTAATGCATCCGCACCTGCACCTCAGCACCCGCGATCCCGAGCCTTCCGGTGCGGACTTCTCGCAGAGCATTCCCTTTAATACCATCCAGGAATTCACCCTCTTTACCCACAACAGCGCTTTTGGGGACGCTTTCACTTTAAGCTCTCCTGTTGTAGGAGGGCCGGCAAAGGGACGGTCTCACCTGCTCGGACGCCTCCAGATTCAATTTGGACCAAGAACGCAGAACTCAGTTCCGCTCGCCATCTCCGCTGTTCCACCTGGGGGCATCATGGCCCCGTTGCCGGATTCTCCCATCACGCAATCGTTTCCCTCGCGCCTTTCCGCCGGCCCGCAAGGGTTCAACGAATTTTTGCGCTTCCCATTGCGCAGCTATCCGCTCGATGATCTGTCCATTGTCGACGATCCTTTTGACATCTCCGTTGGCGCTCTCGATTTGAACACGGGAAAGCTGCTGAACAATTTATTACACCGCTCATTCATCAGCCAGGACCTGATCTTCGCTTTGCTGCGAGTCGAGCCGTGTACGCCGCAGAGTTCGTTTTTCTTCCAGGGACCAGCGGTAATCGTGAGAGGTCCCCGAAATCAAAGAGTATTTCGCTTTCAGGGCATCGTTCATATTCCCTATCCTGCAGGGCTTAAATTCCCGTACCCCGATTTTTCAACCGGCTTTTCAGTTGGCCCCGGCTCCGCCCTGGATCCGTTCTTGTGGTTTCATGCCATCCAGAATGGCTCGGCCTCAGGTGTAATAAAGCAAGGCAGCGCAAGCCACGTGCGCGCCTCCACTGGCGATGAATTCTCCTATAGATATTTAATTCCATCAGACCCAGGCCGGACTGCGCCGGTATTTGAATACGAGAACCATTCCCAGCAAGGCAGCTTTCACATGCATTCATTGGCATGGATTGACTTTACCAACTCCGGAACATCACTCAGGCACGATGAGTCCTATGACACCGTGACCTTTAGCGGCTTCGGTGTGTGGCGAAAGGACGGCACCCAAACCTTGCAGCAGGTGGCGGTGCAGATTTCTACATCCTCAGAAAAGCCCTACGTGGGAATTCAGGTTGCCGATGGAGATGTTTCAAATGTGAACACGAAGCCCCAGAATGAGCAAACTGCCTTGCCATGAATCGAAAGATTCGCGCCTGATGCAGGTTGGCAAATAAAGCCAGTGCGAGTTAAGTTTGGATCGATTTCGTAAATTGTCGTAGACTGATCGCTCAACTCTGCCCGCAACGCTGCAACCCTTCAACCTACATTGTTTGCGGGCTGAGTGCTAATTGCTGATTTAGAAAGGAACCCGGATATGGCCGCTGAAAACGAACAGAACTATGCCAACCACGTACGCATCGATCCCATGTTTCACCAGGTGATATTTTTACTGGCTGTCGTCGCGATCCTGTTGGCTCTCTGGATTGTGATTCGGTATTTTTCCTTGTCTGCTATCGAGTTGCTTCTCCTCGCCGTCACCTTGTTGCTGCTCGCGCTGCGGCTGCGCGCCTATGCCACCAAACTTCAGGACCGCATCATCCGTCTGGAAGAACGCTTGCGGCTGCAGGCCATTCTTACCGGACCTTCAGCCTCCCGCATTGGGGAATTGACGGAAGGCCAGCTCATTGCCTTGCGCTTCGCTTCCGATGCAGAGGTTCCCGCCCTCGTGGATCGGGCCTTGTCTCAAAATCTATCCAAGGATGACATCAAGAAGGCGATTGTCCACTGGCGTCCAGATAACTTCCGGGTCTGATCTCAGCCCTTTTCAGTTCCTGACGCGCCTTCCCGGGCACACTAGTGTGTGTCGCAAATCGGCCCGCGGGCCATGTCTATACCGATAGGTATAAACGTGGAACAGGGTATTTCTGTCAATAAACATGACGTCGTGATATTGGGCGCGGGATTGGCGGGTCTTTGTCTTGCCCGCCAGCTTTTGATGAACTCAACCAAGACGGTTCTTCTCTTGGAGAAGTGGCCGCAGGTCCCTGTTTCCCGGCAAAAAGTGGGCGAAGCAACAGTGCAGGTCAGCGGTTATTACCTCTCCAAAGTCTTGGACCTGGAAGAGCACCTGCTCTGCGAACACCTGATGAAATACAACCTTCGCTTTTATTGGAAGACTCCGGGCCGGACGAACGACTGCTACGAAGATTACAGCCAGTCCTACATAAGAAACTTATCCAATATCGCCAGTTATCAACTCAATCGAAACAAAATCGAAGAAGAGTTGCTGCGCCTGAACCTGGAGGACCCCAGATTTTCCTTTCAGCCCGGCATTTCCAATCTTGATGTCAGCCTTTCCAGGTCCGAACGCCCTCATGTCGTTCGCTTTGAAACCCAGGACAAAAAAGCAGAGATAGAAACTACCTGGATAGTCGACACCACTGGGCGCGCCAAGTTTCTGTCTCGCCGCCTGGGACTCACCAAGGCCAGCCCCATCCGCCATGGTTCTACCTTTTTCTGGGTTGACGGATTGCTCAATATTGAAAAGCTTACCGAAGCAACCTGCAAGCAAAGGCTGACGCACAAGAACCGGAACATGACCGGGCATTTTCCCGTCTGGCTGGCCACCAACCACTTTGTAGGCGAAGGCTACTGGTTCTGGGTGATTCCGCTGCAAGGCCGGACCAGCCTGGGCCTCGTTTATGACAAAGCCAAGATTCCTGAAGATCAAGTATCTTCAGCCGAAAAAGTTGTGAGTTGGATCTGCTCTCAATTTCCGCTTTTTGCTCGTGAGTTGCCAAAGCGAAAAATCGTGGATGAGGGCATGTTCCGCGACTTCGCCTATGACTGCGGGCAGACCATCAGCGCTGATCGTTGGGCGCTCTCCGGCGAGGCTGGACGCTTCACCGATCCCCTTTACAGCCCCGGCGGCGACCTCATCGCGCTCTATAACACTCTGATCGTCGACGCCATCCAGACCGGCGATCAAAACATTCTCGCCATCAAAGTC
>DATDGH010000205.1:0-7051 GCA_036522215.1 Candidatus Angelobacter sp.
CAAAGCTCCTCGAACTGACATGACTCAAAGAACTGCATTTCTCTTCTTGTCCTTGGTTGTGGTCCTGTGGCCGAGCCATGTGTGGGCGCAGAGTGGCAACACAGAACTAAAGGGAAAGCCGCCGACCATTGCAGCCGGCAAAGAGGTTACAACTGCCACAGGTAAGGCCCTTAACCGGCATGTGCTTACCGGCATCGACGTACTGGAGCAGGGAAGTTTTGCGCAGCTCAAAGAGGGCAAGGAGCGAATAACGATTGGGCTGCTTACGAATCAGACCGGATTGGACGCTCAAGGCAAGCGCACCATCGATATCCTGGCTGCCGTGCCGGGAATCAAGCTTGCCGCTATTTTCAGTCCTGAGCACGGAATCTTCGGCGCCCTTGATACCACGAAGATTGACAATTCCATAGACGCTGTAACCGGAGTGCAAGTCTACAGTCTCTATGGCAGCACCGATGCCAAGCGTCGTCCGCCCGTGGAAGTCCTGAAGACCTTGGATGTCCTGGTGGTGGACATTCAGGATGCCGGGGTTCGCTTCTATACCTACGAAACCACGTTGGGCTACATGCTGGAAGCGGCGGCGGAGAGCAACATCGAGGTGGTGGTGCTCGATCGTCCCAATCCCATTACCGGATCTCTGATTCAGGGCCCGGTGTCCGCTAGCGACTTCAAGAGAACATTCACTAATTATTATCCCCTCCCGGTGCGGCATGGGATGACTTTGGGTGAACTGGCAGAATTCTTTAACGTCGAGCGAAAGATTGGGGCGCATCTGCGGGTTATCTCCATGGAAGGATGGCGGCGCGATGATTGGTTCGATTCCACCGGGATCAACTGGATCAACCCTTCGCCCAATCTACGCTCGGTGAATGAAGCCGCTTTGTATCCTGGCGTGGCCCTGATCGAGGGTACCAATATCTCTGTAGGCCGTGGCACCGATACTCCATTTGAGGTGATCGGCGCCCCTTGGATCGATTCCGGGGTACTCACCAGATTTTTGAATGCCCGCCGGATTCCCGGCCTGCGCTTTACGCCGGCCACATTCACGCCTGTCAGCGGCCCTTATGCCAATCGATCCTGCGGCGGCGTCAGCATTCTTGTAACCGAGCGAAATCTTCTGGATTCACCAGAAGCTGGACTTGAACTCGCCTCGGCCTTGCGTACGCTCTACCCTCGAGATTGGAAGATGGACAACATGGTTTACAGTCTGGCCAATCGGCAGGTCTTCAATCAACTCAAGGCCGGTGAAGACCCGCGTAAGATCGCAGAAAGCTGGCGGGAAGATGTTGAGAAGTTCAGCGCTTTGCGCGCGAAGTATTTGCTGTACAAATAAAAGTCGGCTCGGAACGTGCGGCGGTTGAGGTTTCGCTAACTGCTATTTGCCAATTGCCATTTGCTTATTTCAATCCAAACATCGCATTCACATGCGCGTTGATGGTCACAGATTGGGGAGTAAAGTCTTCCGTTGGTGGTGCAGGCGCAGCTCCCGCCACTGCGGCGCGCGCCATGGGAGCCATTTGCACCGGCACAACGGCCTGGTCCACATCCACTGATGCGTACAGCAACTCGCCCAGCGTGCGCCCACCGGCCGAAGCCACGGCCCGGGCTTCATTTTGAGCTTTTCGCATGGCGTCTTCCGTTGCTTTGATCTTGGCGGCCTCAATATTTTCCAGGGTGTAGCGCAGAGACTGATTTTGCGTGCTGTCAATTTCCGACATCTGTTGGATCAAGGCCCCAATTTTAGAAAAGTCATGCAGTTTGAGGGTTACATTACTCACTACCTGATAGCCGATCACTCGGTGCTTGGGATCTTTCCAGTCATACACCGGTTGCACGGCAAAGAAGCCAAACTCCGCAGTCTTTGGATCGATACCGTTGTTCTTAAGCGCCTGGCGCACCTGCTCGGTTGCCGCTGCCGCCTTGTCATAAGCTTCACGAGCGGTGCTTTGCTGGGCGGCAATGTTGAACTGCAACAGGGCGGTATCCGGCGCCGACTCAAATTTTCCGTCGGCCCCAACATAAACCGAGTTCATCAATACTGCGCCGGCGGGCGGCTGCGATTGCGCCAGCGCCAGATTGCTCATAAGGACTACAGCGGAAAAAATTATCGAAGTGAACCATCTCATGCCTTGCTCCTGCGCAAATAGTAACACTTCTTCCGATGATCCGATGACCCGGTGATCCAACGACCCGATTGCGATCATTTGACCTTACAAAGCCCGCAATTGTAGGCTTACTGGGCAGAATATCTGCGGAGGAAAATTGATCCATATGCGTCAAAGAACCGCATTAGTACTTTTATCGCTGCTGGCACTGGCTGTTCCACAGTCCGGCCGGATTTGGGGCCAGGAAAAGAAGGAAGGCCCGCCGCCGCTCGCGTTGAAGGTCGGAGACATGGCTCCCGACTTCACGCTGACAGACGATACCGGCGCCAAGGTCACCCTGAGCAGCTTCAGAGGCAAAAAGAACGTCGCACTGGCGTTTTACATTTTTGCCTTCACCGGTGGTTGAACCCTGCAGATGCAGAACTTCCAGAAGAACCTGGCAAGACTGGAAGCTGCAGATACCCAGGTACTGGGTATAAGCATGGACAGTTCCTTCAGCAACAAGGCATGGAAAGAAAAAATCAATGTTACTTTCCCGCTGCTCAGTGATTGGGGTGGCGACGTCACCCGCCAATACGGTCTCTACAATGACAAAATCAAAATTGGCCGGCGCGTAAACTTGCTGATCGACAAGGACGGCAAGATAGCCAATATTGAGGTTGATCGCGACGCTGTTGATCCAAAGAATACGGTGGAATTCTGCGAGCGCAAAAAACTCAAGGGTTAATGAATACATCGGTTGTAACCGACACCCGCCGCGAGACCTCCTCCCGGCGGGTTCTTTTTTTCCTGTCCTTGGCCGAGCTCCTGGCCATGTCGTTGTGGTTTACCGGGACCGCAGTTTTACCGCAGGTCACCAAGATCTGGGAGAGCGGAATTGCTCTGGGCTCCTGGCTCACGGTCGCGGTCCAGATCGGGTTTGCAGTCGGCGCGCTTACCTTTGCAATCTTTAATATTCCCGATATCTTCAGTCCCATCACGGTATTCGTCGCCTCTGCCATTGCCGCTGCAGCGGCTAATGCCGGCTTTGCACTGGTTGCGGCCAAACCCTTGCCGGCAATTTTGCTACGCGGCGCAACCGGATTCTTCCTGGCCGGGGTCTATCCCCCAGGAATGAAAATCATTGCTGGGTGGTTTCAGAAGGGAAGAGGACTGGCATTGGGCATCATGATTGGCGCGCTGACCGTGGGCTCCGCAGCGCCTCACGGCGTGAATTCCTTCGGCGCGATTCCATGGCGCGCAGTGGTGTTCATCGGCAGCATTCAAGCCTTGATCGGCGCTTTGATCGTGGCTTTTGCCGTGCGGGAAGGTCCATACGCGATGCCACAGTCGCGACTCGATCTCTCCCAGATCGGCGAAATTGTGCGCAACCGTCCTTTGCGCCTGGCCAACCTGGGATATCTCGGCCACATGTGGGAGCTCTATTCCATGTGGGGATGGATTGCCGTGATCCTCGCCGCCGCGAGCGGCTGGTCAAAATCGAACTCTGAACTAGGAACCACGGCAGTGATTGCTATTGGCGCTGTGGGCTGCATCTGGGCGGGAGCGGCGAGTGATAGCTTGCAACATAGTTTGGATGCAGCCAAAATTGCTCAACGCGCCCGGGTCACCATCATTGCCATGAGCGTGAGCGCAGCCTGCTGCGTGGTGGCCGCCCTGGTCTTTCATTCTCCCGTACTGTTGCTGCTGGTAGCGCTGATCTGGGGCATAGCTGTGATCTCGGACTCAGCCCAGTTCTCGGCTATCATCAGTGAGGTCGCCCAGAAAAATTACATGGGCACGGCCCTCACCTTACAAACCGCCCTTGGTTTCCTGTTGACAGCGTTTGTGATCCGCCTGATGGCCGCAATCGAGGTGCGCTACGGCTGGCGAACCGCCCTGGCCAGCATGGCCCTGGGGCCACTGCTGGGAATCTGGGCAATGATGGGCTTGATGAAAAAACAAGGCTGAAAATACAAATCATAATTCTCCTGGGTCCGAGGGTCTTTCTTCAGATAACCCGAGGCACCGATGCTCCGATATCCCGATTGTTATACTTTTTCCATGCCCTTGCACATCGGCACCTCCGGCTGGTCGTATCCGACATGGAAGCCGGCATTTTTTCCTGAGAAGCTGCCACAGAAGAAATTTCTGGAATTCTATTCCACGCAGTTGAACACGGTGGAACTCAATCTTACTTATCGACGGTTTGCGACAGCGTCCTCGCTCCAGAACTGGATCGCCAGCACCACTCCGGATTTCCGTTTTGCAGCCAAGGCCCATCAGTTGATTACCCACATCAAGCGTCTCAAGGATGCTGCTGATCCCATGCGCAGCTTTTTGCAAAGTATGGATCTGATGCGGCAGTCGGGCAAGCTGGGGCCTATTCTTTTCCAGACGCCTCCCAATCTCCAGGCTGATCTCGCGCTGTTCCGCGATTTTGCGCAACTGCTCCCCCAGGTCTATCAGTTTGCCTTTGAATTTCGCCATCTTTCCTGGTTTAACGATTCTGTTTATGAAATCCTGCGGCAGAAAAATGCCGCGCTGTGCTGGGCGGAAAGCGAGAAGATTTCCACGCCTCACGTTTCAACCGCAAACTTCTTGTATTACCGCTATCGCGTACCCGGATATTCTCAGGATCAGCTACAGCAAATTGCTGAGCAACTGGTGACGCAGAGCAAAGACAAAGAAGTATTCGCCTTCTTTAAGCACGAAGAGAATCCAGAAAGTGCTCTCAACGCCGTCACCGTGGCCCGCCTGGCTGGAATCGAAGCCAAGCCGTTCACCATGCCGGCATCAAAACGTGCGAGCAAAGCGAGCTGAACGTCTTACCACTGATGACGGCTGATTTGACGGATTATCACGGATAAAGCCTGAGTGGATATTCGTGAAAATCAGAAGCTGGTTTTGTCCAGAACCACTTTTGTTATTGCTGCCCACTTCCCCATCGGCCCATACTTGAAGGGTGAATGCCGCAAATCAAAAGCTGATCTCGGGCTTTCTCGACTATCTTAAAGTTGAAAAAGGCCTGGCGGCATTGACTGTCACCGCATATCGGGCTGACCTTATTCAGTTTGCTGAGTTTCTCGAAGCCAAACGCCGCGATTTAATTCAAGCCCGGCGTCAGGACGTCCGCGCATTTCTCAGCCAACTGTTTACCAACGCGGTGAAAGATCGGTCCGTGGCCCGCAAGCTGTCCGCCTTGCGTCACCTCTACAAATATCTGTTGCTGGATCGCCTGATCAAACACGATCCCACCCTGGAAATCGATTCACCGCGTCAATGGAAGATTCTGCCTAAGTCGCTTGCCATGAGTGAGATTGACGCTATGCTTAAAGCAATAGATCAACATGGCGATGCAAAGCAGTCTCAAGCCATCGCGCTGCGTGATCGCGCCATGCTGGAAGTGCTTTACGCTGCCGGCCTGCGCGTCTCTGAACTCGTCAATCTCAGACTGGAAGACCTCAAGCTGGAAATGGGCCATGCGCTGGTTCGGGGTAAAGGTGATAAGGAAAGAATCGTGCCGCTGGGGCGCGCTGCCCAGGAGGCTGTCCGTACTTACCTTAGTTGCGCTCGCGAGGTTTTATTGAACGGACGTATTTCGTCCACGCTCTTTGTGCGGCGTGGCGGCAGACCGCTCACGCGGCAGCGCGTGTGGCAGATGGTGAAAGCCGCGTCGGCTTCCACTCGTCATGCCAGCCCGCACACCTTGCGCCACAGTTGCGCCACGCACATGGTGGAGCATGGCGCGGATCTGCGCACAGTGCAGACAATCCTTGGCCATGCCGACATCTCCACCAGTCAGGTCTATACTCACGTTGCGTTGGACCGTCTCAAGAACGTTTATCGCACATATCATCCTCGGGCTAAGAAGCAATGAAAAAAAATGAAACAGGGAGCGCAGCCGCCCTCGGCTGCGGCGCGGAGATTCGTAAGGGAATGGACGCATTCCTCAAATCCCTGACGGGCAAAAATGCCTCCGAGCATACGCTACGCGCTTACCGGAATGAACTCAGGCGCTTTGCCGAGTTTCTGGGTCCGCATATCGGCTGGAAAGATGTTGATCACGTCTTCATCCGCAGCTTCCTTTCTCATCTTCATGGCGGTGGATTGAGCAAAGTCTCAGTTGCACGCGCCCTGGCTGCGCTCCGTTCCATGTACAAGTGCCTGGCGCGTGAAGGGATAGTGCAGCAGAATCCGGCCAAGCTTGTGGCCATGCCCAGGACGCCCAAAAAACTTCCTCGTGTTCCTACCCTGGAAGAGATGAACGCTCTGCTCGATAGTGGCATGCCGGAGATCGCGCCATTTCCCGAACGCGACGGCGCCATTTTCGAGCTTCTCTATGGCTGCGGCCTGCGCAACTCTGAGCTGGTAGGAATTGAGCTGGGCGATCTCGACACTGCAAACGGTCTGCTGCTGGTCCGAGGCAAAGGCAAAAAGCAACGCTACGTTCCCCTGGAAGGCAAAGCGGAAGAAGCGCTGAAGTCGTACGCCGCTATGCGGCAGAAAATTCTGGCAGAAGCACGTAAAAATACGCGGCGTCTCTTCATCAACTGCCGTGGCGGCCCACTGACCACGCGAAGCGTGGCTCGTATTGTCAAACAGGTAGCCGTGGCCAAAGGCCTGCCGCCAGACGTCCATCCGCACACCTTGCGGCACGCCTTCGGCACTCATTTACTCAGTGAGGGCGCTGATTTGCGTGCTATCCAGGAACTACTGGGTCATGAGCGGCTTTCCACCACGCAAAAATATACCCAGCTTTCCATCAAGCATGTGATGGAAGTCTACGATCGCACGCATCCGCGGGCACGGTAACAGCAGATAGAGCCAAGGCACAGGACGCCTTGTGCTATAGTGCAACAAAAAATGGGACTGCTCTTCGGCAACTTCAAGTATGGGCTGATCTTGCAGGCGATTGCGATTGTCCATTTCATTCGTCGCCGCCCCGATTTCTTTTGGTTATGGAT
>DATDGH010000206.1:0-2578 GCA_036522215.1 Candidatus Angelobacter sp.
AAAGAAGGCGTGGTCGCCAAAGAAGCCGGTTACGAGCGCGAGTGTTCCAGCGGCGTCCGTCGCCCAACCGAATAGCACCACAAATCCGGCTGGTGGCGCATCGAAAGGCAAGATTCGCTACAAGCCGTTTGCGATCCACCAGACAACCGACCAATCGAGCCCGCCGCTGGCCCCGGCGGTCGGCGAAGGAAAGGCGACTCCCCCGGCCGTCTCTCTATCGTCATCATCCGTTGCACAACAGAATAGCAATCAGACAATCAAGATTGGAGCCTCCAGAGCCGAAGCCACAAGCAATCAGACGGTCAAGGTTGGGACGTCCAGGGCCGAAACCGTAAGTGATCAAACGACGGTTGGAGACCCTAAGCGCCATATTAAGAGCGGCTCCGCCACCACGCCCGTCGGCGCCACTCAAGCGAGTCCGGATACACCCAAGAAAAAGAAACCTGCTGCGCCGCCACACCAGCACTAGTTATAGGGCTTACTGAAGCTCGTAGAGGAAGGAGACCAAAATGAAACGACTAGATTTCCGATACACGGCCGCTTTGATTTGCATTTTACTACCCAACCTCCTCTTTGCTCAGGCAAGGGCCAATCAGAGATCTGCGCCTGCCACCATGACCAACTGGACGGGGCCAAAGTTGCGCCTGGCCGTGATGGATATCAATGGCTCGGCCCTGAAGTCGCAGGTCTCCTATGCGCCGTCTACCACCACTTCCACCCAGAGCATACCCCCACCCACTGACTTTGCCCGCGGCATGACAGAGATGCTCACCACCGCCCTGGTCAAGACCGACAAGTTTGTGGTGCTGGAGCGTGCCGCATTGGATAAAGTTACGGGCGAACAGGATTTAGGAGCGGGCGGCCGCGTCAATCCCGAGACTGCGCCGCAGCTGGGCAAGATCATCGGCGCCCAGGCCATCATCACCGGCGACATCACTGAGTTCAGCTATTCCCAATCAGGTTACGGCGGCAAGCTCAATGTACTGCGCGGCTTCGGCGCCAAGCTGGACAAAGTCAACGCCCTGGTCGCGATCGACATTCGCGTGATCGATGCCGTTACCGGCCAGGTAATTACCTCACAGCGTTCGCAAGGCAAAGCCAGCATGTCCGGGGTGTCCGCCGACTTGACCCGGGGCGACCAGAGCTTCGAGGGTGCGGTCGCTGAGAACACGCCCCTCGGCAAAGCTACGCGGCAGGCCCTGGAAGGCGCGGTGACCACCATCGTCGCCGGCATGAGGAAGGTGCGATGGTCGGGAAGGGTGATTGATGTTCGTGGCGCCTCGCTCTACATCAACGCCGGCTCAATTCTCGGCATGCAGCCCGGTTTGGAATTCGATGTGTACCGCGCACAGGAAGCACTGGTAGATCCGGAAACCGGGCAGCATCTGGGTACTCCGGACGTCAAGATCGGTTCCGTCACCGTTCAATCAGTGCAGGAAAAATACTGCATCGGCAAGGTGACCTCGGGAACCCAGATCAAGCGCGGCGACATTGTGCGCATCAAGGGCGACGCCGAGCAACCGTAACTTATGAATGAAAGCAGACGAGAAAGAGGTTCCACTATGAAATGCCTGGCCATCATCGCACTGGCGCTGACCGGCAGCGTCTTTGGGCAACTAGACAAGAAAAGTGCAACCGCAACTCAGGCTTCGCCTACAACCATGAAGCTTTCTCCGGCGGAGGCGCAGTTGAGAATGCACAAGTTGGTAGTAAGCCATCGGTCGCCGCCTGTTGCCATCCCCATCGCTTTTCCCCGGGCCCGGGTCCAGCACCAGGAGGTACTGGTGAAACTGCAACAGCAGAAGCAGACGGTGGAGACGCTGCGCATCACCATTCTGTCATCCGCGCGCAATAGGGGCGGCCAGCAATCTGCACAGGCAATCGGCGGCCAGCGTCAAGGCGCTGATATTGCAGCGAATCAGGATGCCGTCAATCCCGATCCCAAAGGGCCGCCGGGCGCCCAATCCAGCCAACGCATCGCTTCCCAATCCAGAATTCCCCCGGCCGCCGCGGCCCATCCCGGACCAACCACCCATGTGTCTCCGGTGGTCAACTCGCATGCGTCCGCGTTTGCCGTCTGCCATGGACCAACCATCAGCACAGTCAACGGCCGGGCAAGCGATGCCTGGTTCACGCCCGACCCGCAGTACAACCACTACACCATTCAAGGCTGCGGCTTCGGAGACATCCAGGGAAGTCTGCACCTGTATGGTCCATTCGCAACGCCCACCGTAAATATGATGGTGGAATACTGGACCGACACCTCCATCCTCGTGGCCCTCGATCCAAATCTGTCGGGTGAGCCGGACCATATTGGGAACGTGACTCTGGTGGTGGCGCCCGCCAATGGGCCGCAGGTGCAGGCCAAGGGATTCAACTTCTATGCCGCTCGCGCTGAAGTGCAATTGGTCACCATGCCCCAGAGCCAGGCGAATCTGCAGAAGATTATGGATGCGGCCGGCCAGAACACGGTGGGAATCAACTTCTTCTCGCCTGGATCCAATGCTCCGGGAACCACGGCGGAAATATACCGATCGGGTGGGGGCCGCTTCGGAAGCGCAATCGATTCCTTCTCCTT
>DATDGH010000207.1:0-6117 GCA_036522215.1 Candidatus Angelobacter sp.
TCTCCACATTCGTGTGGACCTCCCGAACAGAATTTATTTTTGATTAAGGGTAGGAAGATTGTGCGAGACCTTGCGTAATTGACTATAGACGGATTTTGTGTGAGCAGTGAGATCCCGTCATTGCGGCTCCAAAAGCTAGAAGCGTGAGGGCGAGACGCTTGATTATTAACAAGTTAACTACAAGCAGCGGCTTGCAAGTCTCAGAATCGGTCAGGTTGGCGGAGACGCAGGATGGCGCCGTACTCCTTGATGTCAAGCAGGGTCTTTGCTTCAGCATCAATCCGGTCGGGATGTTGATCTGGAAACGCGTCAGCGACGGCTGCGCCGTAACCCAAATAGTCCAATACCTCGCGGAGTCCTTCGGCATTTCTACGGAGCAAGCGAGCAACGATACTCAGGAGTTCCTGGACGTCCTTATCGAGAAGCGGCTCGTACAACAGCAGGATCGCAAGGACACTGGTAACGACCGCCAGGGATGGTTTGCAGAAACATTCCCACGGCTTTGGAAACTGGTCCGTGCTAACCCAACAAGAGTGCAGGAGTAGTCAAGAACATGGGAGCCTTGTCGAGTACGGCCGAACCAGCTGCGGCGATTGGCACTGATCTCTACCAGTTGGTGCTTATGAACTCAGTGGGGACTCGCGTCCTTCTTCAGCGGAAAAATCGAGCGCGCGGCCTTCCAGAAATCTGCATTCCGCGATTCACCCGCCCGGCTGAGCAGATTACTTCGTGGCTTAGAACTTCTTGTGACATGAAGGCTGTACTCCTGTGGTCTGGCTGGATTGACAGAGAGCAGGACGGTCAGCGTTTTGCTGTCCTCGAGGCACTCGACAACGCGAAGCACTTGATTCCTGGCTGGGAGTGGTTCGGGACCGAGCAGGCTCGGGCTCACATTGCAGCTCCACAAGCGCGTCTCATTGAGAAGAGTCAGGCCAGAGCGCTTAAGCTCTGCCTTGGTACCGATCCCGAGCCATTCAGCCGGCTGGGATGGCTACACCGGCTTAGGGACTGGATTATCGGCGTCCTCCAGCCGCTTGGAACACAATTGGGCGATTTTTCCCACTTCAACGGGAGCGCCAGCTTTTCCCTGATTAGATTCGAAACAGATTCCAAACCGCTCTGGTTCAAAGCCGTCGGTGCTCCAAATCTGCATGAGTTTCCTATTACGCTCCTGCTGTCGCGTCTGTTTCCTGCCTACCTACCGAGGATACTTGCATCCGACCCTCTCTTGAATGGATGGCTGATGGAGAGCGGTGGCGAGTTGACGCTCTTCGATTGCCAGGATTTGGACGCTTGGACGAATGCCTGCCGATGTCTGGCCGAACTGCAGATAGCTTCTCTGGGGCGGACTGCAGAATGTTTGCAAGTAGGGTGCCGCGATCTTCGCCTAGACAGGCTGGCTTCTCTTATTGCTTCCTTCTTCGACACCATGGCTGAGCTGATGTCACGGCAGACGAAGCATTCTCCGGCAGCTCTTACATCAAGTGAATTGAGCGAAAATGAGATGACTATCGCAAGCAACAACCAATCACTGGCCAATGATCTACAAGAGGCCCTTGGCCAGATGGCCGAGCTTTCTTATCCTGACGCATTAGGCCATGCCGACTTCAATCCGGGCAACGTCTTGGTAGACGGCGAACGAACCGTGTTCACGGACTGGGCAGAAGCCTACGTTGGTTGTCCTTTTCTCACCTGCGAGTATTTCCTCGCTCATTTGGGCAACTCCTGCCCTAGCCTGCTGGAACACGAAGGCCGCCTACGCGACGCATACCTGCAGCGATGGATAGGACTCATCTCCGAGCGGAAGCTTCGCCTTGCTCTCAATTTGTCGCCGCTTATCGCTCCATATGTGTATGCGATTTCCAGCAACGCTTGGGCAGACCCTAAGCGCCTAGCCGACTCACGGATTCAAGGTTCCCTGCGCAGTCTCACCAGAAGAATGAAGAGGGAGGCCGATTCACTTCATCACAGACGCAAGTGTGAGACAACCCTGTTAACTGCTACTCCGCCTGAACTGGGAGGATCACATGCGATTTCTTGTCCTTAAGGCTTACCTGAAGCTGGTTTTGTTCGATCTGTACTTGGCCCGGGGGAATTTCAACGCACTCTATAGGAAGGTTAGGCGATATTCCCGAGCAAGCCATGAACCGCGGCCGGATGCAATTGAGCGTGTCTGCGCGGCGGTAGACGTGGCATGCATTTGGTACTGGAAGAAGGTTCTTTGCCTTCAGCGATCAGCAGCAACTGCGTGCCTCTTGAGGAGATATGGAGTTCGAGCGGAGATGATACTCGGTGCGCAACAGGTTCCTTTTGAGGCCCACGCCTGGGTCGAAGTCGCAGGTCGGGTCGTTAACGATACATTTTATACGCCCGAAATATACCAGGTTCTGGATCGTTGCTAGCGGGAGGCGGGAGTGAGCATGCACTTTGGAAGGTGGAACTTGGACGGCAAGCCGGTGGATGCTGGCTATCTTGAGCGAGTACGGTCCTCTCTGTCACGTTACGGTCCCGATGGCAGCGATCTCTATAAGAACGAGAATATCGCAGTTCTTCATTGCGCGTTTCACACTACAAAGGAATCTCGCCAGGAAGTGCAGCCCTGCCTGTTGCGATCTGGTGACGTCATTTGCTGGGACGGCAGACTGGACAATCGGGACGGGCTTATCCGTGAGCTCACCGGGTTGCTGACAACACGTGCGACCGACCTCGATATCGTGGCGGCCGCATACGAGCGGTGGGGCACCGATTGTTTCCGCAAACTCGTTGGTGACTGGGCGATTGCCATCTGGAGTCATAGAACCTGCCGTGTGATCCTCGCGAAAGATTTCATGGGAACTCGTCAACTCTATTACTGTTTAGATGAAAACCAGATCACTTGGAGCACAACTCTCGAGCTCCTTGTCTTGCTTGCGGGTAAGACCTTCCCGCTAAACGAGGAATACATTGCCGGCTGGTTGTCATTTTATCCGGCGACTCACCTCACTCCGTACGTTGGAATCCATTCTGTGCCGGCGTCTTCGATGGTCATTTTGGGCCCTCAACCTCAAAAACACATGACCACGCAATACTGGGACTTCGATCCCTCCAGGACGATCTCCTATCGCACCGACGCTGAATACGAGGAGCATTTCCGCACTGTATTCAGAGAGGCCGTCCGGTGCAGGCTTCGAGCGGATCTGCCAATTACTGCGGAGCTTAGTGGCGGAATGGATTCCTGTTCAATCGTTTGTATGGCAGACGCTCTCCTAGCGGCAGGGTCTGCCGAGACGCCACGCCTTGACACTCTGTCCTATTACAGCGATGCGGAACCCAACTGGAATGAGCTGCCTTACATAACGTGCGTAGAGGCGAAGCGAGGCCGCCCCGGTTCTCACATCAACATTGGCTCAAGAAAAATGTTCAGCTTCGATTTGCAAAAAACTGATTTTGATGTGACGCCAGCGTGCGTGCGTAATCAAGATGCTGCTGCTGCAATGTTGACGTGCAACCGCGTGGTCCTGTCCGGAATAGGCGGCGACGAAGTCATGGGTGGGGTCCCTACTCCAGTGCCCGAACTCCTGGACCTGCTTGCAAGGGGTCAGTTGCGAGAACTTGGGCATCAACTGAAACTCTGGGCGCTCGATAAGAGGATACCTTGGTTCCATCTCTTAGCCGAAGCACTTCGCGAAGCACTGCCGCGTCCGATCGTGGGTGTGCCGAAACAACGACTACCGGCGCCATGGCTAAATCAAGGTTTTCTCAAGCGCAATAGACGAGCATTCCGAGGTTACGAAAATAGATTGCGGATTCTTGGTTCCAGGCCAAGTTTTCAAATGAATATCTCAACCCTAAACCAGCTCCGAAGGCAACTGGCATGCAATGCTTCCGATTCGGCGGCGCAATACGAGAAACGTTATCCCTATCTCGATCGCAACCTCTTAGAATTTGCATACTCCATTCCGCGTTCACAACTCGTGCGCCCTGGGCGGCGGCGGTCCCTGATGCGCCGTGCACTCGTTGGCATCGTTCCAACCGAGATCATTGAAAGAAAGCGGAAAGCGTTTGTCAACCGCACTCCCATCGTAGCCATCGCATCAGAGTGGCCAAGCTTGTCGCAACTTTGTCACAACATGAATACCGCGCAGTTTGGATTCGTTGATCAACAGCGGTTCTTAACGGCTTTGGAGACGGCAAGAATGAGCGGTGAGATTCCCGTTCTCCGTCTGATGCGCACGGTATTGACCGAGGCCTGGCTAATAAGCCTGCGCAAACACATCGTTGGGTACCCGATATCAGTCTAGCTTAAATCCAAGTGAGAAAGGAGGTGAAAAACGATGAATTACCAGAAGCCACAATTGGTTCCGCAAGGCACGGCGATTACTGCAATCAAGGGCGGCATGGTGAAGGGCGCGTCGGCGATTGAGCTTCCCGACCACCAGAGCAATGAGGCTTATGTGTCGGATGAGTCGTGAACAAAACCCGGAGCGCTGCGACCAGCGCTCCGGCCCTCAACCACCGAGGCGAGTGTTTTTATGGCACTTTTTGAACCGGCCTCGGGTCATCCTTGGGCCCAAGCTTCTGAAGTTTGTGCCAGCGAACATACTGCTCCGCTTTTGCAGAATCTGGATCTTCTTCGCTTTTGAGCCAGTACCGAAACCAGTCGAGGTTCCGCTGATACACCCACCACTTGTTGGCGGGTCCTCGTTTAACGTGCCCTTCCCCGGGATATTCGTACCATTCTACGGCCGCGCCGGCCCGCCGAAGGCGAAACCATGTCTCTACAGTGAAATACTCTTCACCGTCAGAGGACTGTATTAGAAGCGGAGGTAGATCCGGGCGGCCGTTCAGGCCAGCGGATAGCTCCCTCCACCTGCCATAGGAGACATCAGGGGGATCGAATCCTTGTGAATCGAGGAACGTGGCGAAAGGAATCCCTCCTGACACATAAGTCGTGGGTTCCACGCTTCCCGCTGCCACACTCACAGCTCGAAATATCTTGGTTTTCCAATACGCATACATAGCGATTTCAGCTCCATAGCTGAGACCAGTGAGCCCGCACCTCTGCGGGTCGATCACTCCTTCGTCAGTCAATCTGCGATGCACCCACTCCAGTGCACACAGCGGCTTTTCCATGCGGCTGATTTCGAAGCGAAAATCCCGTGTACTGGATGTGATGTTGGCTTCTCTCGAATTCATCGCGAATACAGCTATGCCCTGATTGACGAACGCCAGAACAGGCACTTCATCTCCCACGGATGCGTCGAAGCCGGGACCGGAAACATAATTGGTAAACACAAGGGGATATTTCTTACCTTTGTCATAATCAGATGGCAAATACAGCCGACCATAAAAATCTGCATCACAACCTTCGACGGCCAGAAAGCGAACCCTCGGTTGCGCTTTGGTCTTAAAGGTGTTGTTCGGTGACCACAGCGTTGTCAACCTCCCTGAAATCAAATCAATCTTCACCAGTTCATCCGGAATGATATTCGTCGTGCGCACAAGCACCACAGTCCGGCGATCATTACTGATTTCTGAAGAAGGATTAGGCAGAGAAAATCCTGCCTCTTCTCTATATATTTCTCGAGCGTTTCCAGTGACAGAAATAGCATTTAGCGACGAGAGGCGCGGACCCAAGTTAGCGTAGTAGAGTTCCGTTCCGTCGCTGCCCCAGCCCAACATTCTGAGTACTGACCTGGGCTTTTCGGTTGGAACCAGAATTTCTGGGTCTTGGTTTGGGTTCTTTAGGTCCTTTAAGACAATTTGCGATGTCCTAAATGCCCGGCGGGGATCTTTTAGGTTGCAAAACGAATCCTCGACAACCGCAGTTACCGTCTTATTCGGGGAGACAATCTCATCCCGCGTAAATGCCACGGAGTCTCTGTTTTTGATTCCCCTAACTGCGAACGACGCCTCAGGCGGTGTCCATTCTTTGGGGAATCCAAAGAAAGACACTGAATCGGGCTCCATGGCCTTGCGGGGAGCCCGTGAGCCCCAAAGGTAGTCCAGATGTTTAATGGCATACTTCCTTTGAACCTTAGGATTTCTCAGTGGGCCATGAAAACTATATCCATCCTTAACAAACAAAGATAAGTCTTCAACTTGTTGCCGCGTCGCGGTCGCGGTGCTTAGATGCCT
>DATDGH010000208.1:0-5079 GCA_036522215.1 Candidatus Angelobacter sp.
GATGTCAAAGCGAATACATCTATTTTTTAGGCGCAGGCTCAGAGAAGGTCGAGGAGAAATTGCATGAAGCTTTTCCGCAGGCGCGCATCGGCCGATTGGACCGCGACACGGTTCGAACGCGGCATGATTTTGAGCGCGTGCTCAACCAATTCCACGCAGGCGAGATCAATTTGCTTGTCGGCACGCAGATGATTGCCAAAGGGCATGATGTTCACGGCGTAACATTAGTGGGCGTGGTGGGCGCAGATTTCGCGCTCGGTTTCCCGGATTTCCGCGCCGCCGAGCGCACCTTCCAGTTGCTGACCCAGGTTGCGGGTCGCGCCGGGCGGGGCGAGGCTCCTGGCAAAGTCATTCTCCAGACTTTCCATCCCGACCATTACGCCATTCAGTTTGCGCAACAGCAAGATTATCGTGGTTTCTACGACAAGGAAGTCCGCTACCGCCGATGGATGCACTATCCACCTTTCACCGCTCTGGCAAACGTCCTAGTCCGCAGCGACAAGCTCGACCAGACTCTAAAATGGACGGGCCAGCTAGGCAGGTGGTTTGAAGGGACGCGCAACGAAGGCACCCGCGTACTGGGGCCATCAGTGGCTCCCATTATGCGGCTGAAACGCGATTATCGCTATCATTTCATTTTGAAGGCAAATGGCCGCGACAAACTGAATCGTACCTTGAAGAACATGGTGGCCTTCGCCGACGCACAGAAAATTCCTCGCCCACATTTAATTGTGGACGTGGATGCGCTCTCTCTACTTTGAGCCGTGCAGCCAATGCTGCAGGAAGTCGCCTAATCCTCCCGGCAGTGGGTTGTAGGAGAAGGTCAGAACCAGCATCAGCAAACCAAACACCGCCAGTACTCTTCGTTTCAGGTCCAGGTCGGGGAAGTTCGGCACCTCCGGATGGCGTCCGGTGAGACGCAGCACCACCGCCCACAACAGCCAGCCGGCCCAGAAGAACCAAGCCAGCGGAAGAAGGACCGCAATAGCCAGAACCGTTACCAGGCGATGCGAACGTGGATGAATGCCAAACACAATGTGCCCGCCATCGAGCTGTCCGCCGGGAATCAAGTTCAGGGCCGTGGCAAACATTCCTACCCAGGCCGCTAAAGCTGCGGGATGGAAAACCAACTGGCCGGCGCCGAGTTGGGCAATAGCCGCATTGCTACCCGCAGATGCAAAGAGATACTGGGCAAGCTTAAATATGAGAGGAATGCCGAAGATGGCGGAATCCTGCGTTTCCGGGGTGACGGGTTTGCAGGCAGGCAAAGCAAACATCATCACCGGTATCGCCACCAGAAATCCGGCGATGGGACCGGCAATGCCGATATCAAAAAGATCGCGCCGGTTTCGAATGGGCGACCTGATGCGGATAAATGCGCCCATAGTGCCAATGAGGCTGGGGAAGGGAATGAAAAAAGGCCAGGTAGCATGAACCTTGCGGCGCATGCATAGGACGTAGTGTCCCAACTCATGTGCGGTCAGGATGCCAAGCAGGCAGAACGAAAATGGGATGCCAAGTCTCAGCCGATGCCAGTCAGAGAGAGTCCAGGTCCAGGGAATAAACCATGACTCATCCGAAAACGGAAAAAAATTGAGGTTGCGATTGAATTCAAATTGCAGGCGTGCGCCCACACATAAGGTGCTCAGGAGGGTGACGAGAAAAAGGAGGACATGCAGCCAGTATCGCCGTTTAGGCGGTTTGACGACTACAACTCTGATTTCCTGGCGTTCAGGATCAAAGATCTGATATTCCTGCGTGGGAGAAGCATCATCCGGCATGAACAGGCCAGCCCAGAATCAGTCGATGGACTGTAACTCCTTGCCGGGCTTGAATCTTACCGCTTTGCCTGGAGGGATGTTGACTTCGGCGCCGGTGCGCGGGTTGCGACCGATGCCGGTCTTGCGCGGACGGACATTAAAGACGCCGAATCCCCGGAGCTCAATGCGCTCGCCCTTGGCCAGGGCCTGCTTCATGCTTTCGAAGACGGTTTCCACCGCCAGTTCGGCTTGAGTTTTGGTGATGCCAATCTTAGTGACGACGGCGTTAATGATGTCGAGCTTAATCACTGGCGGCTTCTCCTCGCCAAATCAGTGTAACTTGCAGATACTATGGAACTTTCCAGCATATTGTCAATGGAACAATAGGCCTTGGACTCAGCTTTTGCAAGTATGGGCCATCTTCGCACAATTTCCGCTACCCACAGGAAATTCATGGACGCGCTTCTGGCACAACAGAAGAAGCGATCTAATCAGTGAGCCAAAAGAGCTATGGCTGCCGGTTTTCGCCGGCTTTGTACATGTAGCGGACCGCGGCTTTGTAGAGCAGCAGGTTGGAACTGCCGTGGCGGGTAATCTTGATGCAGGTTCGGTCGTACCATTCGATCAGACCTTGCACTTGTTCGCCGTCTTTTAACACCAGGTTGATTAGAGTCTTACCCTGCATCTGCTTCTGATAGTAGAAATTCTCGGCATGGGTCTGGTCCTGCGATGACATCTTCTTCATGCCCGGCATGCGGTCAGTGCGTTCCAGACGCTCCCGTCGCTCGGAGACGGGCTCGGTTCGCGGTGCGGGGGAACTTAACGATGGCCGGATGAGCTTCCGGTTTATGAATTCTTCCTGGGAGGGTTCAGGGGCCTGTCGGGCCGCTGTTGACTCCATTCCATCCTTCATGACTCCTACCTCACCTCTTGCGGCATAGATAAACTCGGTTGGAAAGCGGAAAAGGCTGACCCAAGTTTTGCCGGAATTCGATTGCGGATTGTTGTTTACCCTATCACAGGAGTGGGCGCGGATTCAAACCGGAATTCAAGCAAAACGCCGGGATGCGCCACCCGCCCGCGCCGCTATGGGCGCGGTCCTAGCGGCCCTGGCGTTCCAGCGAGAGGGCAAAGGCGTCCAGGGAGAGCGAACGCAACACGTTTCGGCGCATTCCGCTTTGTACCTGGCCCAGTTGCTGAGTTGCCTGCGTGATCCACTGAAAATCCACGGTTTTGGCCAACGATTTCAACTCCGCCGCAATGTCAGTGTTTCGTACCATCTCCTGCATGCCGGAGGTCAGCGCCAGCAGGTCTTCCAGCAGGGAATATAGTGCGCGCAGAAGGCGGTCAGTCTTCTCCTTGCCGTCTGCCCCGGCACGATAGGCTTCTGTGGTCTGGAAAAGCATCGAATGATCTCCGGCTTGCGTGGCTGCGTTGAGCAGCGAGAGCGCGTCCCGGCGGGATTCCATATATTCGGCCAGATCCAGCGAACGCGCCATTCCAACCGCGCCGGCGCTGAGCCGCGCTACCAGCTTGCGCTGGTTGGCATTCCATTCAGGACGATGCCTGGCCAGGTCCTTTTCGATCTCCTCAGGGGAAAGCGCCACAAATCTGAACGGCACGCAACGTGAGCGAATAGTAGGCAGCAAGTCACCGGGATTTTTTGCCAGCAGAAAAATGGTTGCGTACTCCGGCGGCTCTTCCAGGACCTTAAGCAAAGCGTTGGCGGCTTCTTTGATGAAAGCTGAATCAGTGAAAATGAATACTCGCCTGCGTCCCTCTGCCGGTTTGTAGTGAATGGTATTGATGACGTGCCGTACCTGGTCCACCTTGATCATCATCTGCGGCGGGTCAGGAGGAACTACCAGGACATCAGGATGGGTCTGGACAAAGATTCGGGTGTCGCGCTTGTCCGCATCGCGCATCGCTTCGCGCGCTTCCACCGCCTCAGAGCATCGGGTCTCCAGGTCCAGCGCCTGGGCTATCCGCTGGCAATTACTGCAGACCCCGCAATAATCGGGCAGATTTTCCGTCTTTAATGGTTGAAGGCAGTTCATGGCCTGCGCCAGCATCAATGCAAGCGTGTACTTGCCGGCGCCCTGGGCCCCGGCCAGGAGCACGGCGTGGGGAAACCGGTCGCGCTCCAGCATTTCCCCGAGCTGCCGCACAATTTCGGGATTGCCATGAAAATCAGAGAAAGGCATTAGGGATAGTTTAACCACAAAGAACACCAAGGATGGGAATGCTGAGGGCTAAATTGCGTAAGATCCTCAAAATTGCTCTGGCGCTTTGCGCGATCTACCTGTCTCTTTCTGTCATTGGGGGAATTGTGGTTGCCGAGTCCAGCCTGCGATTGCAGCATCGGCCATTGACTCATCGTCAGGAGGCCGCTGCACGCGTCCGGCAGGAATTTCAGGCGGAACTTCAGGATGTCAGAATTACCGCTGCCGATTCCATCGTCCTAAAAGCCTGGTACGTGCATCCTCAAATCTTTAACGGCAGCACCGTCGTTCTCATGCATGGCATTACCGACAACCGCGAAGGCGTCGCCGGGTACGCAGAGCTTTTCCTGGCGCATGGCTATGCGGTGCTGCTTCCGGACGCGCGTGGTCACGGCGAGAGCGGAGGTCAGTTTGCGACCTACGGCATCAAGGAGGCGGATGACCTGCACCGCTGGATTTCGTGGCTATTCGAGCACGATCGTCCACATTGCGTATACGGTTTTGGCGAATCCTACGGTGCGGCCTTGGTCCTGCAATCCCTGGCTTCTGAGCCACGGTATTGCGCTGTGGTCGTAGAGGACTCGTTCTCCACGGCGAAAGCGATGAGTTACGAGCGGGTATCGGATATCCTGCACGTTGGCCTGTGGTTTGGCCGCACTATTGGAAGGCCAATCGTGGCCGCAGCAGATTTTTATTCACGCGCGCGCTACGGAATCGATTTACTCAGCCCCAGTCCCCTGGATGCGATCAAGCATTCATCGGTGCCCGTCCTGTTGATTCATGGCGCGCTGGATCGGTCGATTGATCCCCACCATTCTGTAATCCTGGCTGACGCCGCTCCTGACCACGTGCAGCTCTGGCTGGTCCCCAATGCCTGGCATACCGGCGCCTGGAGCGCTGCGCATGATGAATTTGAATCGAGAGTGCTGGGATGGTTCAGTGCACACGGTCCCGCCCCTGGTAAATTAAAGAGCAGGAGATCACAGCCTCTCAATCACCAACTCATGTTGAATGCTTAGCTAAGAAGCCGTTCCTCGACGCTTCGAATTATCTTCTTGTGGACTTTTTCAATGGGTTCTCTGGCATCGACCTTGACT
>DATDGH010000209.1:0-8786 GCA_036522215.1 Candidatus Angelobacter sp.
CATCACCGGCGCCACCGGCGATGCTCTCAAGCTTTCCCTCACTGCGCCTCCGGTCGAAGGCAAAGCCAACCAGGCGGTAATCGATTTTCTGGCTGATTTTTTTGATATTCCGCGCTCCTCAATTACCATAGCCAGCGGCGCAACCAGCCGTTTGAAGCTTATTCGGATTGCAGGCGCCAATCTGCAAGACTTACAAGAGCGATTGCAAGCCCTAGGAGACTAACGATTTGAACCTGTACGCGGTTGTCCTCGCGGTCATTGTGGCTGTGTTGCTGGTGGTCAGCCTCAGTCAGATCCGAAAAGTAAAAACCAAAGCGGATTACCTGGTCGCGGGCCGCACCCTGCCTTGGTACGTGCTGGTGTTCACGCTGCTCTCCTCCTGGATCGGCTCGGGCAGCTTGTTCGGAGGCGCGGAAAACGCTTTCAAGAATGGTTTTTCGGCACTCTGGCAGGCCGCAGGTGGATGGGTTGGCCTTCTGGTCATCATCTTTGTCGCTCCCCGTGCTCGCAAGTTTGCCCAGTACACCATCCCCGACCTGCTGGAAACGCGCTATAACACCGCCGCAAGGGTCTTGGGCACCATCGCCATTCTTTTTGCCTTTACCGCGATAACCTCTTACCAATTCCGGGGCGGTGGAGACATTCTCCATTTGACCTTCGGTATTGAACGCAATACTGGTATGTACATCATCGCCGGGTTCGTAATCATTTTTACGGCTCTTGCAGGTATGACCTCGGTGGCCTACCTTGATGTTGTCATCGGTTTGCTCGCCACCATTACCTGTATCACCGCAATTCCGCTACTGCTTTCACAAGTCGGCGGATGGAGCGGCCTGCATGGTCGCCTGTCACCGGAATACTTTCAGATCTTCGGACGCTTCTCCGTCGTCAACGGTGTAGATCAAGGATCGCGTCTTGCGGTGGTACGAGCTCTTGAGCTTTTCCTGCCCACCCTGCTCCTGCTTCTCGGCAACCAGAGCATGTATCAAAAATTCTTCTCCGCGCGTTCGGAGCGCGACGCCAGGATTTCGGTGTTCGGATGGATCATCGGCACCCTGATACTGGAGACGGTGATTGTGGCAATCGCCGTGATCGGAGCCGCAATATTTCTGCAGACGCCCGGTGTCAAACCCCGGGAAATCATTCCTTACACAGCCAGGAATGCCCTGCCTCCCTTCCTGGGGGCGCTGCTGATAGGCGCGGTTTTTGCCAAGGTGATCTCCACTGCCAACAACTACCTGTTTTCGCCAGCCACCAACCTGGTCAACGACGTCTATACCCGCTTCATCAACAAAGAAGCCAGCAACAAGCAGGTCTTGCTGGCCTCCCGGTTGATCGTGGTTGGATTGGGTCTTTGGGCACTGGTGCAGGGGGCCTACACGGAATCCATTTTGGAGAAGGCACTTTATGCTTACACCATTTATTCTGCCGCCATTACTCCGGTGGTGATGGGCGCGTTCTTTTCTAAGCGTGTCACTGCGGTCGGTGCTGTGAGTTCCATAGCAGCAGGGACAATCGTCACCGTCTTTTGGGACCTGGGAGGCAAATTGTTGCCCCCGGCGTTGGCGGAAAGAGAGCCAATCATTCCGGCATTAATTGTGTCGTTGATCTGCTTGATCGTGATCAGCCTCTTCACCACTCCTCCGCGAAAGGAGCAATGGGCGCCATTCTTCGCGGAAGAAAGTAAAACGTAATTTCAGATGACCCGATGCCCCCGATAACCCGATGCCCCGATGAAATATGATTAAATAGAGTATTGACTTCGATATGGATCTGACCGCCATCCAAGCAGCCCTGCGCGAGCGCAAGTTCGATTGCTGGCTCTTCTATGATCACCATCACCGTGATCCCATCAGCTACAAAGTGCTGGGACTTTCTGAGCATCTTTTTGTCACCCGGCGATGGTTCTATCTCATTCCCAGCCAGGGCGATCCGCTCAAGCTGGTCCATCGCATTGAAGCCGGACACCTGGACCCGCTCCCCGGCAGCAAACGCGAATACTCTTCCTGGCGAGAGCTCTGGGACAACCTGAAGGCCACGCTGGCGCCGTACAAAACCGTGGCCATGCAATACTCGCCCAACAACCTGATCCCTTACATCGGGCTGGTAGACGCGGGAACAGTCGAACTGGTGCGCAGTTTCGGCAAAGAGATCGTCAGCTCCGGTGATCTGGTGGCCAGGTTCGAAGCTGCCTGGAGCAAGGACCAGATCGATAGCCATTTCGCGGCCCGTGACGCCGTGGACCGTATTGTTGACGCTGCGTTCGCAGAGATTGGACGCCGCGTTCGCAACGGCGGGACCACCGAGTACGCCATCCAGCAATGGATTGCCGAGGCTTTCCGGCGTGACGGCCTGACTACGGAAGACCTGCCTATCGTTGCCGCAAATGCCAACAGCGGCAATCCTCACTATGAGCCGCGGCCGGAGAGCTCTTCCCGCATCCAGCCGGGCGATTTTGTCCTGCTGGATATCTGGGCCAAGAAAAACACACCTAACGCCGTCTACTATGACATTACCTGGACCGGCGTGATTGGCAATCCATCAGACAAGCAGGTGAAGATCTTTAAAATTGTTCGCGACGCTCGCGATGCTGGGGTGCAGAAGGTCCAGGAAGCTTTCTCCGCCAGGCGCAAGATTGCTGGATGGGAAGTGGATGAAGCGACTCGCGGGCACATCGCCGCTGCCGGCTTTGCTCAATACTTTACTCATCGTACCGGGCACTCCATCGGGGAGAGCGTACATGGGAACGGCGCCAACATGGACAACCTGGAAACCAAGGATGACCGCGAGATCATCCCCAACTCCTGCTTCTCCATCGAGCCCGGCGTTTACCTGCCGGGAGAGTTCGGAGTGCGCAGCGAAGTAAATGTCCTGACCAGAAGTGGCTCCGCCGAAGTTACCGGCAAAATTCAACGCGAACTGGTCCTCATATAAATGCCAAAAACCGAAGCTACCGTACCTGATGTGCAGCCCAAGGCGGCTGCTCCACCCCTGCCCAGTATGGCTATCATCGCGCCCATTGTCAGCTGGATTCTTCCCGGCGCAGGCCATCTCATCCAGAAAAAATGGGGCCGCGGTCTCCTGTTGATGTTTGCCGTCGCCCTGCTGTTCTTTCTCGGCCTTGCCATGGAAGGAAAAATTTACAAGTACAATACCGGCGACCTGCTGGACATACTCGGCTTTATCGGTGACGCGGGCGCCGGAGGCTTGTACATCATCAGCCGCATCCTCGACGTGGGCAACGCACCCATCGCGCACGCTACAGCCGATTATGGAACTAAATTCATCGTGATGTCCGGCTTGCTGAACGTGATGGCCATGGTGGATGCCTTTCACATCGCCGCCGGGAGGAAGGAATGATTCTGGCCCTGCAACTTTCTCACTTCAGCACCGCCGTGATCTGCGCCTTCTCCGCCTCCATCGTCTTCGGCATAACCCAGCGCAACAACCCCCGCGATATGTTCCGTTACGGCGCCTACTGCTTCATGATCTTCGTCCTGGGGTTGTTCGCGGGAGGGTGGGCGATGTGGTTCCTGCATCATTGAGCGGGTTGTTTTTCAGTTTATCCCGAGCGCAGCGAGGGAACCCTACCCACTTATAGTCAGCTTCAGGGCGAATGCCCAGAGATTTAAGGGGCCATTACATCGCCCAGCTCCTGTACATCTCCTCGGTCAAATCTTTCCAATGCGGATTGCTTGGCGTAAACAGCGCAAGTAGTTTATCCCGAAGCGCAGCGAGGGAACCCTACCTGCTTAAAGTTCGTCTCAGGGCGCAGGCCCCGAGACCGGCTACTTCAACATCGCCCAGGTCTTGTTGATCTCCTCGGTCAAATCTTTCCAGCTCGGATTGCTCGGCATAAACAGAGCAATCTTTTTCTCGCGCCTGAACTTTTTTATCTGTTGCTCTCGCGCTGCAGCCTTCCTTCGATCATGAAATACTTCGAAATACATAAGACGATCAATTTTGTACTTCTTTGTAAATCCATCGCCCAACTCAAGTTTGTGCTGCGACATGCGATGGCGCAAATCATCTGCCATCCCGACATAAAGAGTGCCACTCAGGCTGGAGAGAATGTAGACATACCAACATTTCAGCGGCATCGTATGTAGTTTATCCCGAAGCGAAGCGAGGGAACCCTACAGTTTTATAATCCGCTTCAGGGCGCACGCCCCAAGATTCGATGGAGCGGCTGTGGTTACGGCATTACCCAAGTCCTTTTGAGATCTTCGCTCAGGTCTTTCCGCTGGGGACAGCTCGGTATAAACAGAAAATCTCTGAATTCGGGCATACGCCCTGAAACTGCGTTTAAGTCCGTAGGGTTCCCTCTCCCGCCCTTTTAAAAGATTTGGTTTGAAGAGGACGGTAAGGTGAAAGGGCGGGATCGGGATAAACTTCAAAAGCAAAAGACTTCTACCCTTCCCACACAAACGCGTCAAATCGTCTTTTCACATCAAAACCCAGCCTCAAATACAGGCCCACCGCTTTGGTATTGGCTTCCGTCACGGTCAGGCTCAGGGTAGAGAAGTTGCGGCTCCGGAGTTCATGGGTGCAGAGCGCAATCAGCGATTCACCTATGCGTTTGCCTCGATGTTCCGGCAGAATGCAGACCTGGGTGATGTGACCAACGTCATCCTTCACTCTTGAGCACAGCAGCACTCCTACAACCGCGCGCGTCAGGCGGTTGTAGGCCACGAATGACGCATTGCTGTCGAACATCCCACATCCGGGAAAACGCACAATGTTATTCAGGAAGCGCAACGCGCCGTTCAGGCTGCGGTACTGGTCATTGATTTCCGAATCAATGTGGCTTCTATAAGCGGCCGTAATCACCGTGGCTGCCGGCTGGAAGTCCTGTTCTCCCCAGCGACGGAACTCGATATCGGTGGCCGGAAAAATCTGCATTTTCAGGTTCTGCGTCAGCGGCAGCGCCATGAACAATCGAGGGAACTGCCGGAAGCCTTCCTGCACAAAAATAGGACTCAAGGTACCGGACTCATGCGGCAGAAGCTGGGCCTCAATGCGATGGACGCCGGGAGACTGCTGCAAGGTTTCAATCACGTGCACAGCCAGCAAACGCTCCACGGTGCCCGGCCCATCTTCCAGTCGGATGGTCTGGTCGGCATACAAGTCGCCCACCACGCCTTTGCTGCCTTCATAAACAAAGAATGCATACCCACCCACCCGGCCGTTTTCCACGGCAGCATAGCCGGGCAGGATCTTGGAATCAATGTAGCGCAGAATCATGTCCGCTGAAGAGCGGTAGTCCCAGGACATAAGCTGATACCACATACGAGTTTCGTGCTCCAGCAACGGACGCAAATGCTGTGAGTTGAAGTGCCGCAAATCCAGGATCTCTACTCCTGAAGGTTGCGGCGTCCGGTGCGCCTCGATGTGGGTATGCAGGGCCATTCCAGCTCTTCTTATTATGGTCTCTCCGCGGGGGCGAAGGCGCGGCGAGTTAAGAGTCTAGACCTCATCCGCCAAATTCGCAAAGGTCCCGGAGTACACGGGGAACCAAGCCAGTAGGAACCCGCCGCGTTACTGGTCGAAGTGGAAAGTGATATTGATCCCGTAAATCGCGGTAGGTGGCTCTCCGGACCATGCCCGGTAAATCTGCCGTTCTATCTCTTGGATACTAAAAAGAACTGCAGATGTTGTGGAGGAAAATTGCCCAAAAGCGAGGTATGACGCTGGCCAACAGCCGCCTGCAATGCCGGGCCATTGCCCTCCCGGACAATGGCCACGTGGGCATCTGCGGGAATCTCATTGCGCTCGTACCGGCCGATGGGCTGGTTTCGATAAAAATTCAACCCGTACTCCACATCACGTTTCACGTTGAACACCGCAATCGGGACCTCATCAGGAGTGCCCAGTTCAAGCAATCGCTCATGTACCGTGCGCGCGGAGGCCACCTCGTCGATGACCGGCGCCGCGGGACGCAATAAAAACGCCATAGATACGATCACCGGGATCAGCGTGGCAAAGTGGAGCATCCGCAAACCGCCCAGCCGCACAATCAGCAATACCAGGATGGCGATGAGCCCGGTTCCCGTTATGATCCACGTTCGGGCATTCTCTGTGAGCGGGGCCTTCAGCATGAGCGAAGGCGCCGCCAGCGCTCCTCCTATAATCCCGCCACAAACCAGCGAGTGCACCATCATCGCCCAGCGGGAGACACGCAGGCTTCGCCACAGATAATCAGCCGTCAAAAGCGCAGCGGCGGGAATCGCCGGCAGGATGTAGCCCGGAAGCTTGGATCGCGAAACGCTGAAGAAGACGATAGGAAGCAGAATCCAGATCAACAGGAAAATGGTAAGACCGTCATCTTTCTCAGCCGTGGACTCGCCTGTGCGAATGCGCTGAATGCCGGCTTTGCCCGCCTCCACCATGGCCATGATCGTGAACACCGTCCACGGAAGCGCGCTCAGCAGGAACACAGGAATGTAATACCAAAAGGGTTGCGAATGCTGGTAGAGGTTGGTGCCAAAGCGTTCCAAATTGTGCTCGATGAAAAATAGTCGGAAGAACTGTGGCTCCTTTATCTGCACCGCAACATACCACGGCAGTGCAATCAAAAAAAACAACAGGAACCCCGGCCACCATAGGCTTCTCAAAAATATCTTCTTGTCGTGCCGTAGAAACGCATAAGCAGCTACGATCAAAATCGCGAGTGCTGGAGCCACTGGACCTTTTGTAAGCGCGCCAATGGCCAGCAGCGCATAAAAAAAACTCAGCCACAGCTTTCGTGCCGTCCTGTGCCATGCAAACCAGGAAAACATCGCCATGGCAAACGTGGCGGAAAGCAACATGTCTGTGGAAGCGCCCCGGCCAAACCCTATCATGGCCGCCGATGAAGCTGTGATCAACGCCGCCATCATCTGCGATCCCGGTCGAAACCGCCGCATGAAGAAAAACACCACCAGCACCAGCGTGGACGCATGCCCCGCTGCGGGAATGCGCGCTGCCCAGTCATGTACCCCAAAAATGTCGTAACTGTTCCAAATCTTCCAGTACAGGAAAACAGGCTTCTCCAGCCAGGGCTGGCCATTCAAGGTAGGAACAATCCAGTCATGGCGGTTGAACATTTCGCGCGCGATCTGCGCATAACGCGGCTCATCCGCTCCCACCAGCCCAAAGGCGCCAAGACCGAAGAAAAAGAAGAAGGTACACACGCACAAGACCACCGCGAGTTGCAGAATGAGCACTACTCGGCGCTGCTTCATGAAGGGAATTGGTTGCGTATGACTGTCAGGATGCGATCTCTGGCCACCGGCAATGGTCCATCCACAGCAAACCCGCTGGCGGACGGGTGTCCGCCGCCACCGAATTCCTCAGCCACTGCGGCCACATTCACCGCTCCTTTGCTGCGCATGCTTACCCGCACGCGATGGTCCGGCAACTCCCGAAAGAACATGGCTACTTCCACGCCGGAAATTCCCAACGCGTAGTTCACCAATCCTTCGCAATCTTCTTCCAGGGCCTGGCATCGCTCCATGTCCTCCCGGGTCACGGTCATCCATGCGGTCCGGCCTTCCGTCTGCAACCGCGAAAGCGCAGCGCCCAGAAGCCTCATTTTGGATGCCGGGCTGGAAAAGTAGATGCTCTGCGCAATCCGAACCGGGTTAGCTCCATCCTCCACCAGTTGCCGTGCCAGATCAAATGTATGCGCGTCGGTGGGCGCATAAGAAAACGATCCTGTATCCGTAAGCACCGCCGTATACAGACACGTCGCGATCTCCGGCGTGATTTTTACTCCCGCAGCTTTGCCCAGCCGGTAAACCATCTCCGCGCAGGCGCAGGCGCCGGGATCAATCCAGTTGATTGCCGCAAACGGCTTGCCGGTTACATGGTGATCGATGCTGATCAGAAAATAACGCTCCAGCCCGCGGATCCGCGTGCGCTGCGTGCTATCGCATTCCAGCAGAATTGCGGCCTCATGATTTCCATTGACCTGGGAAGATTGGACGATACTGTCAGCATACGGCAGCGGCTTGTAGATGACAGGAACCGGATCGCTCATCATCACTTCCGCGGTTTTGCCCATTTTTTGCAGGATGCCGGAGAGCGCCAGCAGCGAACCGACCGCATCACCGTCAGGACGCGCGTGCGAAGTCAACAGGAAATCCCGCCGCTGTTCGATCTCTGCTAAAACCTGCTCCACGTGTTCCATAATCTATTTTTTGCGCTTTTTCGTTTGTCCTGCAGCTTGCTTTTGAGGTTTCCTATGGGTGCTCCGAGTCCGGCCCAGCAACTCATCAATCCTGGCCCCGATCACCTGCGAACGGTCCAGAATGAAAATCAGCTCCGGCACATGGCGTACGCCCAGCCGCGCCAGCAGTTCGCGACGGATATATCCTTTGGCCGCCTCAATGGCCTTTATAGACCGCACACCCTCCTGCTCGTCACCATCAACCTGGATAAATACACGCGCACTCTTGCCGTCCGGCGAAAGCAGCACCTCCGTCACATTGCAGAGCCCGATGCGCGGATCGCCCAGTTCGCCCTCAACGATGGCTCCAACCTCCTCCTTCAGGGCCTCGCTCACGCGCTCCAGATGATGCTGTTTTCCCCGTTGCTCAGGCATTTTCCGCCCCACAAATAAAAACCCTTGAGAATACCAGATTAGGCAGGACGCATCAAAAAGTACTGCCACAAGAATAGGGCTGGTTTTAGACGTTCCACAGCTGGGATGCAAATCGGGTGATCGCCGTGATCGGGTGATCCGGTGATCTGGAAAACCGCGCCCGCGAAAGATTTGTCATTTCCTGTCCCGCCCGGGGAGCAAT
>DATDGH010000210.1:0-7223 GCA_036522215.1 Candidatus Angelobacter sp.
GGCATGTCCTTGCTGATCTTTGCCGGCATTGTGGTGGGCCTCCCCAACGGCATAAATCAGTTGTGGAGCAAGCGTGAACAGTGGGGCGCATTCGCTCCCCTGGCCATGGCAGCCATCGTGGTGCTGATGATCGCGGTGGTCGGTTTCATCGTTTTCATGGAGCGGGGCGAACGGCGCATCCCGGTGCAATACGCCAAGCGCGTGGTCGGCCGACGTATCATGGGCGGACAAGCTACCCACCTGCCGTTGCGCGTGAACTCCGGCGGCGTCATGCCCGTGATCTTTGCTTCTTCGCTGCTGAGCATTCCCGGCATGCTGACTTACAGCACGGCCAAGGGAGGCTTTATCCAGCGCTACTTTGGCAGCACCCTGGAGCAGCTCAAGTGGGGCGAGCCGCTTTATACCTTGTTGTACGCTGTCGGCATCATCTTCTTCGCCTATTTCTATGTTTCCATCGTTTTCAATCCCTCAGACGTGGCCGACAACATGCGTAAATACGGCGGATTTATTCCTGGAATCCGGCCCGGCCATCGCACCCGGGATTACATCAATGAAGTTCTTACCCGCATAACTTTTGTGGGTGGCCTGTATCTGATTTTCATCTCGTTGATTCCGGAGTGGATGATCGCCGGTCTGCATCTGCAGCATTTGCCCTGGTGGCTGGGTGGAAACTTTTTTGATAAGTTCCCCACCTGGATCCTCAATGGCTTGAATGTCACCTTCTATTTTGGCGGAACATCACTGTTGATCGTGGTCGGCGTGGCCATGGATACGGTCAACCAGATCGAGTCGCAACTGATCATGCGTCACTATGAAGGCTTTACACCCCGCAGCGGTCGCATCCGCGGACGGAGGATCTGGTAAGCGTGTCCACCCAGAGCGTCACCGAAGCCATGACGGGCAAAGCCGTCATGGCAGGTCCCATCATCCTGCTGGGGTCGCCGGGCGCGGGCAAGGGAACCCAGGCCAAGGTCATCGCCGGACGCTACGGCGTACCACACATCTCCACCGGCGATATCCTGCGCGATAATGTCGCTCGCGGTACAAAACTAGGCCGGAAAGCCAAGGCCATCATGGAACGCGGCGATCTGGTCCCTGATGATCTGGTCCTGGACATGGTTCGCGAACGACTGAGCTGCGCGGATTGCGACAAGGGATTCGTTCTGGATGGCTTCCCCCGTACCCTCGCCCAGGCGGAATGGCTGGACCGGTTTTTGACTACCCGTACTTTCGCCGGACGTTCGCTGCCTCCCATTGTGATCAATGTTCAGGTCGGGTATAATCAATTACTGCAACGGCTTACCGGCAGGCGTACTTGTCCTACCTCCGGGCACATTTACAACGTCTACTTTCAGCCCCCGCGCCGCGAGGGTGTTTGCGACTTCGATGGCGCCCCGCTCATCCAACGGAAAGATGACTCGGAAGAGGTCATCTCCGAGCGTTTGAAAAGCTATGAGCGCAAAACTATGCCTGTGACGGATTATTACCGCGGGCAGGGCCGCTTGTATGGAGTGAATGGCGAGCTTCCGGTCGGGCAGGTGACGGCAGAGGTGCTTTTATTGATTGACAGATTGCGAGCAGCGCATGATTAACTGCAAGTCGCAGTCGGAGCTGGAAAAAATGCGGCGCAGCGGCCACCTCGTCCGTCAGGTGCTGGAAATGCTGCGCGGCATGGTTGCTCCCGGCGTCTCCACCATGGACCTGGAGCGGGCGGCGGAAGAGAAAATCAAGGAGATGGGCGCCAAACCGGCGTTCAAGGGCTATCACGACTATCCCTGCGTTCTTTGCACTTCGGTCAACAACGAGATTATTCACGGCATCCCCTCGGCAAAGCGGGTGCTCAAGGAAGGCGACATCGTGTCCATCGATTGCGGGGTCGTGCTGGATGGCTATTTTGGCGATGCAGCCATCACCGTTCCCGTCGGCGGTTCGATTTCGGAGGAGCTCAAGAGGCTGCTGGATGTGACCGAAAACTCGCTGAAGCGAGCCATTCAGGAAGTGCGGCTGGGCAAGACTGTGGGCGACATTGGAGCGGCGGTCCAGGAATATGTTGAGTGCCACGGTTTCAGCGTGGTGCGTGACTTTGTAGGGCACGGCATTGGTACGGAGCTGCACGAAGATCCGCAGGTGCCCAATTTCGGCGTTCGCGGACATGGTACGCGGCTGCGGGAAGGCATGGTCCTGGCCATCGAGCCCATGGTCAATATGGGCAAGCCGGAAGCCCGGGTCCTAGGCGATAAATGGACCGCTGTGACCGTGGACGGCAGTTACAGCGCTCACTTCGAGCACTGCGTTGCCGTTACGAGAAACGGGCCCATGGTGTTAACGGACTAGCGGCTGGCTTCTAGCCGCTGGCTTCCAGATTTTGTGGGTTTTGAGTTTACGGTAACCCCAACGGTTTTTGAGGACGTTACGGAAAACGATGATCGGCATTGGCTAGCAGCTAGTAGCCAGCAGCTAGGAGCTCATTGAGCAAAGAAGACGCGATTGAGGTGATGGCGACAGTGATTGAACCGCTGCCGAATGCTATGTTCCGGGTGGAACTGGAAAACAAGCATCAAGTGCTGGCCCACGTATCCGGCAGAATGCGCAAGAATTTTATCCGCATTCTTCCCGGCGATAAGGTTGCGGTGGAACTCTCACCCTATGACCTTACTCGTGGGCGCATTGTTTATCGCTACAAGTGAGAAAATTGGGAAATTTAGTAATTTGGTAATTGGGTAGTTGAAAATCAAAAGAACACTCAGTGACAATTACCAACTTACCGAGTTACCAACTGACGAGAGCTGCCATCAGAAATTGCAAGCAGGCAGCACAAGGGTTTTAAGAGGTCGAAAATGAAGGTACGGGCATCAGTCAAGAAGATTTGCGATAAATGCAAGATCGTGCACCGGAAGGGCGTGGTGCGCGTGATCTGCGAAAACGCGAAACATAAACAGCGCCAGGGGTAATTTGCGGCGGGCGGGTGGAGTTGAAGTTCAATTACCCGATTACCAGATTACGCAATTACTCAATTTGCCGGCAAAGGGAAGAAAGTCATCCCTTACGAGATTTTAGGAGAATTAAAAGATGGCTCGCATAGCAGGTGTTGATCTCCATCGCAACAAGCACGTGGACATCGCGCTGACTTATATCTACGGAATTGGCAACTCGCGCTCGCGGCATATTCTTTCCACCGCGAAAGTTGAGGCCATGAAGAAGGTCCAGGACCTGAATGAGGATGAGGTCAACCGCATCCGCCAGGTCATTGAGAACGAAGGCAACGTGGAAGGCGACCTGCGCAAAGATATCAGCATGCACATCAAGCGGCTGATTGAAATCGGGTCGTATCGCGGCTTCCGTCATCGCCGCAATTTGCCGGTCCGCGGACAGCGCACGCATACCAACGCGCGCACCCGCAAAGGCCCGCGCAAGGGCACGGTCGCCAACAAGAAGAAGGCATCGGCTAAAACATAGGAAAATCGGCCTTTGGCTCTTGGCTTTTGGCCGTTGGCTCAAGCTGAAAAACCTGAATTCTTGCGGAAGCGGAATTGCAGCCGATGGGTTAGCTAAAAGCCAAGAGCGAAAACAGGCATGACCAGGCATTACCAGAAGCGGTAGAGAGAGCACTTCAAAGGTTTCAATAAGGTAAAGACACATGGCAAAAGCAGCAGCGCCGGCCGCCGGAGCGCCAGCAGCAGCACCGGCTAAAGGCAAAAAGAAGGTTTTTAAGAAGAAGGAGCGCAAGAACGTCCCCCACGGGATTGCTTATATTCAGGCCTCCTTCAACAACACCATTGTTACCATCACCGACGGCGAAGGCCGCACGGTAGCGTGGAAGAGCTCCGGCTCACTGGGCTTCCGTGGATCCCGCAAAGGGACGCCATTTGCCGCGCAGCAGGCGGCCATGAACGCCGCCAACCAGGCGCGCGAGCACGGCATGCGCAGCATTGAAGTCCGCGTAAACGGCCCCGGCTCCGGACGCGAGTCGGCCATCCGCGCGCTGGCGTCTGCCGGAATTGACGTGAAGTCCATCAAGGACGTCACCCCAATTCCTCACAACGGCTGCCGGCCGCCCAAGCGGCGCAGGGTTTAGGAATTGGTGATTACTAGAATCGGTTCGCTTGCGATGCAGGCAACGTGATGCCGTGAAGAAGTTGGTAATTGGATAAGTTGGTAAGTTGGTAACCGAAAAGCTGCTGGTTCTGGCACAAATTACCAACTTACGAAGTTACCATCTTACCAAGTTTTATTAACTGGATCGGGATGAAGGAAACAGCGATTCTGTAAACCGATCGACATCCGAAGTAAGGAGAAAAATGGCAAGATATAAAGGACCAGTATGCCGCCTTTGCCGTCGCGAAGGCATGAAACTATTCTTAAAAGGGCCCAAATGTTTCAGTGACAAGTGCCCGCTTGAGAAACGCAACTTCGCTCCCGGCCAGCATGGCAAGGACCGCAAGGTCAAAGTGGTAGGCTACGGCCTGCAATTGCGCGAAAAGCAGAAGACCAAGCGCATCTACTTCACGCTGGAAACCCAGTTCCGCAACTACTTTGAAAAAGCGGCGCGTAAACCGGGGGTCACCGGTGAGCTGCTTTTGCAGCAGCTGGAGCGCCGTCTGGACAATGTGGTGTACCGCCTGGGATTCGCGATCTCACGCCGCCAGGCGCGGCAGCTGGTTCGCCACGGGCACGTTGACGTGAATGGCCGTCGCGTAAACATTCCGTCGTTTGAAGTGAGCGCCGGAGACGAGATCCAGGTGCGCGAGAAGGCCCGGAAATTTACCGCCGTAGAAGGCGCGCGCGAGTACTCGAGCCACCAGCCCGTGGTCAACTGGTTGGAAGTGGACCGCGACAACCTGAAGGGCCGCGTCCTCAACCTGCCGAAGCGTGAAGACATCGGCACGCCGGTGAATGAGCAACTTATCGTCGAGTTGTACAGCAAGTAAGCGCGAGCACGTGGCACTACAGCCAAAATCTGGTCGATGTCCCAAATGCTCAGGGGAGTTAGAACGCGGCTTTCTACGCGACCGAGCAGGAGGACGTTTGAACCGTGTAGTTGAGTGGATCGCCGGGCTGCCGGAAATCGGATGGAGTGGCTCGGTTAAGACCAGAGACAAAGTCCGATTCCGAGTGGAGGTTTTTCGCTGTAAGGATTGCGGCTACCTGGAGCAGTACGCGAGCAAACCGCTGCCCAAGGCCGGCTTTTTCGATATGTACGGCTAGAGTCGATGTTAAGCAGCTCTGGCTGCAAGGGACTAACAAGTTTGTCATTCCTATCCCGCCCGTTCTGTTGTTGGCAGAGGATCTTGAGAAATTCGGTAAACGGTGCGGGACAGGAAATTGCTTTTGATTTTGCGATTGGCCAATTGCTAACTGCTAATTGCCAATTGCTGGTTGCAACAATCCCCGCACCAGACCAGCCTTGGGCCACGGGGCTCTTGTGCCAAACGGAGCGGAATTGAAAGGAAAAAAGAAACATGGCTCTTTGGAGAGGTTTTCAGAAACCCAAGCGTCTCGCGACCGATACCGAGACATTAACTGACAAATACGGCCGCTTTTATGCGCAGCCGTTCGAACGTGGATTCGGAACCACCATCGGCAACGCCTTGCGGCGCGTGCTGTTGTCCTCGATTGAGGGCGCAGCCGTCACCGCGGTCAAGATTGAAGGCGTGCTGCACGAGTTCCAATCCATTCCCGGCGTAGTTGAGGACGCCACCGACATCATCCTCAACCTCAAGCAGGTCCCGTTCAAACTCAACGGCGACGGCCCCAAAGCCATCTATCTCAAGGCCGACCAGCCCGGAGTCATCACTTCCGGCATGATCGAGGCCGATGGCGACGTTGAAGTCCTGGATAAGAACGTTTACATTGCCACCGTTTCCGAAGGCGGCAAGCTGGAGATGGAGATGCGCCTGAAACGCGGGCGCGGCTACGTCTCCGCGGACAAGAATTTTGACGACGACCTGGGCCTGGGATTCATTCCCATTGACTCGGTCCACTCCCCGGTGCGTAAAGTCAATTACACCGTGGAGGCCGCCCGCCTGGGCCAGATCACCGATTACGACAAGCTGGACATCGAAATCTGGACCAACGGCTCCATCGCTCCCGCCGACGCTCTAGGCCTGGCCGCCAAGCTGCTCAAGGACCACATGACCATCTTCATCAACTTTGAAGAGGAGCTGGAAACGGAATCCCGTGGCGAAGAGAAACCGCAGATCCGCAACGAGAACCTGAACCGCTCGGTGGAAGAGTTGGAGCTTTCTGTGCGCAGCTACAACTGCCTGAAGAACGCCAACATTCAGACCATCGGCGAGCTGGTGCAGAAGACGGAAGCGGAGATGCTCAAGACCAAAAACTTCGGACGCAAGTCGCTGAATGAGATCAAGGAGATCCTGGCTTCCATGGGGCTCTCCCTGGGCATGAAGATTGACGAGCAAGGCAACGCCGTACCTGGCCCAACCAGCCAGATGCCGTCCGCCTTACCCGCAGCCCCAATCGGCGGCGGCGACGGACAAGAATATTAACCATTGAGTAATTGGGAAATTGAGTAATCGGGTAATTTCCGGTTTGCTCGCTCAATTTCCCAATTACAAAATTACTCAATTACCCAATCAAGGATTTAGTCCATGCGCCATCAAAGAGCAACCAAGAAACTCGGACGCAATACCAGTCACCGGCGCGCGCTGCTGCGCAACCTGGTGACGTCGCTCATGATTGAAGAGCGGATTGAAACCACTCCGGCCAAGGCCAAAGCCATGCGCCCGCATGTGGAGAAGATGATCACGCTGGGCAAGCGGGGCGATGTGGCGGCGCGCCGCCTGGCCCGCGCTTACCTGATGACGCGCGAGTCGGTAGACCGTCTGTTCGATGACATCGCTCCCCGCATGGGCGACCGCAACGGCGGATACCTGCGCATCCTGCATAAAGGCTTCCGCGTGGGCGATAATGCGGCCACGGTCTACATCGAGCTGGTAGGCAGCGAGAAGGTGATTGAAGCCAAGAAGGCCAAACGCGCCGAAGTTCGCGCCAAGCGCAAAGAAGAAATCCGCAAGCAGATGGAAGAAGAACAAGCACAGGCAGCCGCCGAACAGGGCGCACCGCCTGAAGCTGAAGGCGAGAAAGAAAAATAGTTTTCCAGCACCACCATTTCCAGCACACCATCAGACCGCGCCCTCCCAACCCAGGGCGCGGTCCTTCGCAGCCAGAGCGGCTCTTTTTCCACGTCGTCCACACAAATCCAC
>DATDGH010000211.1:0-12019 GCA_036522215.1 Candidatus Angelobacter sp.
AGAGCTGTTCCCAGAATCGCGCCTAATGTGACCAGCACCCAACCGAGTTCAGCCATCAGCGGCTGGCCCTTCAGTTGCCGCCGGCAGAAGAGCAGCAGGCACACGGCGGCAATCAGCCCCAGGCCGGCATGCAGCAGGATGGCAGCGGCGTAAGTCAGTGTAGGCGACGGGAAAGCGTACAGATATGCGGCCGTCACAGAAAGAACTACTACCGCGCCGGCAACAAATTTCCGAAGACTCAGATGTAATTTTTTGAACATAGGCTTAGAGTGGAAGGGCTAGCTGGTATTCAGGCGTGCTTAACCTTCAGCACCGTGCAGATGCAGAACTTTGCATCTGCGCCCTCGACCTGGTAAAGGTTAATGCCCGCTAATGAGACAAAAATCACCATATAATTTGCGGCTATTTTGGGGCCCAGCCATTCACTCCTGCATCCATGGAAGAACCGCGCAAATTCATTCATCGGAACAGCAAATTGCGTGATATGAGCGGTCTACCTCATGACGAGAGTCAGTATAACCAAGATTGACGTTCGATGACACGAACTTCTCTCAGGTCCCGCGCCGCAGACGCTGAACCGGCCTGCATGTCTCCGCTGGCTGCCTACGACGCGCTTGCGCCGTTCTACAGCTCTCTCCTCCAAGCCCGAAAGCAATATCTGGCAGGCATTGAAAAAATCATCGCGCTCCAGTCGTGCGGGGCGTGCTCTCTGCTCGATATTGGTTCTGGAAACGGAGTTCGCGCCTTGAGAATCGCAGGCGCTTGTGGAATTGAGAGTGTCGTCCTGGTAGAGCCTAGCGACGGAATGCGGCGTGAGTCCCCGGAGAGTCATGCCGTGTGGAAACACAGCACCTCAGAGATTTCTGAGGACTCCAGGTTCGATTTGATTACCTGTTTGTGGAATGTCCTTGGGCACGTGGATGGCGCCAGAGAAAGATTGGTTTTGCTCTCGAAACTCAAAACCTTCTTAGGCCCCTCCGGCATGCTCTTCCTCGACGTGAATCACCGCTACAACGCTGGATCTTATGGCTGGACCAGGACCGCTGGCCGAATCATGCGAGATTATTTTTTTCCGTCAGAGAAAAACGGCGACGTGATCGCTTCCTGGCAAGCCGGCCAACATCGCATACGCACCCGCGGCCATGTATTTACACACGCCGAACTTATGCCCCTCTTCCACAGCGCCGGGCTTCAAATCAAGAACAGGTGGATCGTTGACTATCGCAACGGAATGCAACGCACGCTTTCAGTTTTCGGCAACCTTCTGTATCAGCTGACCGCATGAAGCTGCACCGCACCCGTGTGATTCAAGACCACTCGCTTGAGCGAGTCGCACACGAATTCGATCTCCGATTCCTGCAGCGAATTGAAAAAGGGCAGACACAGCAGCCGCTGGGAGACTGAGATGGTTTCGCAAAGGTCGCCACACCGGAACGGAAGGTTCTTCATAACCGGCTGCAAGTGTGCCGGCGGAAAGTATCTGGCAGTCTCAATTCCCATTTGTTTCAATTCCCGCCAAGCTTCGTCTCGGTCAACCTGGCGCATGCCGGCAGGCAGTAAAACTGGAAAAGCAAACCAACTGGTCCGGCTGTCCGCGTTCGCACGGTAACAGTGGATGTCACTGTCCCTTCTGAGATAGCGCTCGTAGATTCGAGCCAGCCCTTCCCTCCGGTTCAGAATCTCATCAATTCTTGACAACTGTTGCAGGCCAAGCGCGCAGTTGATATCGGACAGCCGGTAGCTATAACCGGCTTCTGCATGCTGAAACCACTCTGACGAAGGCACGCGCCCCTGGTTGCTCAGGCATCTGGCTTTTTCCGCCAGCGCTGAAGAGTTAGTCACCAGCGCGCCCCCTTCTCCGGTGGTGATCTGTTTGTTGGGGTAAAAAGCAAAGATGCCAACATCTCCCAGTGTTCCCAGCTTGCGCCCGTTTACCTCTCCCCCGATGGCCTCGCAGGCATCTTCAATTACAGAGAGTCCATACCTCTCAGCGATTGCAATGATCTTCTCCACCTGCGCCGCACAGCCGAACGAGTGCACCACGATGATGGCTCTTGTCCTGGAGCCTATGAGGGACTCTATCTTTTCCGGATCCATATTCAACGTGCCCGGCTCAATGTCCACATAAACCGGAATCGCACGAGCGGCCAGCACGGCGTTCGTAACGGCCATGAAGCTCAACGAAGGTAGAATTACCTCGTCGCCTTCCTGAATCTGAAGTGCGAGCAGCGCAAGCTGCAAGGCGCTGGTGCCGGAATTCACCGCCACTGCATGCGAAACGCTTAAGTAGGCCGCGAGCGAGGTTTCAAAAGCTCGCATCATCGGACCCTGGCTCAACCGTGATGAGCGCAGCACCGCGGCCACAGCCTCTATGTCCGACTCCAGAATCTCCGGTTTAGCCAGCGGAATGTGCATATTCTTCCATTCTCCGAATGGGCGCCGGTTCTTTAACCAGCAGGGATTCTGAAAGCGGCACTGTTTTCAGGATGCGAGTGATTCTTTCCGCGGAATGGCCGTCGCCATAGGGGTTGACCACATTACTGAGCGAGTTCCGGAAGCTCGCAGAAAGCGCAACACAAATTGCATTTTCGATTTGCTTGCGGTCCGAAGGACAGTCCAGGACATTTTCGGCGTGCTCCCGTCCTTTTTGCCGCATACCGATATTTACAACCGGCAGTTTGAAAGATGCAGCTTCCATGATTCCGCTGCTGGAATTTCCCACCAGCACCGCCAGGTGCTTGAGCAAACTGATGTAAGTCAAATGTTCAATGCTGGTGATCATCTCGGCATTGCCTCTGGCGCGGATCAGCGCCTGCATTCGACTCATCAACTCGCGGCTGCCGGCGTCTGCGTTGGGACTGATAAAAAGCAGCCGCTGCGGAATGTTCTCCAGCGCAGCCAGCAGCTCATCCACTTCAAAAAGCGTGTTGTGGGAGATGGTCACAGGATGGTAAATCACCGCCACCGTCTCTCTGTCCAGCCGAATGCCCAAACGACGCTCTACTTCGTCGCGTGTGAGGATATTGCTTTTTACCAGATGGTCCAGAGACGGGCTGCCTGCTACATGCACTCGCCACGCCTCCTCACCCATACTGATCACGCGCTGGCGGGAATTCTCCGTCGTAGTGAGATGAATGTGACTTAACTTGGTCAGCGCATTACGAACGGCATCGTCGATCGCCCCCAGGCTCACATCTCCGCCTTCAATATGCGCCACAGGAATTCGCAGCGCCAGGGCCACGGATGCGGGCGCCAGCATCTCATAGCGGTCGGCGATCAACAGCAGAAGGTCAGGCCGCATTTTGCCCAGACAATCGGCCAGTCCGAGCGTGGCCACGCCTATGGTCTTTGCCATCCCCACATCTGTATCGGAACTCAGCAGGCATTCGATGTTTTCGGCGGACGCAAAGCCGTCCTGGGCCATGTCCTTCCAGGTGTTCCCAAATTCCGCTGCAAGGTGTGGCCCCATGGTGATGATCGCCAACTCTACCTCAGGCTGACGCGCAAGTTCTACCAGCACCCAATAAAGATGGGAATAGTCTGCGCGGGAGCTCGTAACTACTGCGATCTTTCGTTTGTGAATCATGGGTTTCTCAAGAATTGCATCTGCTTGCCGTCTTACAAAGGTGGCGGTTGCCAGCCAAACTGCTGGTCCAGAATTTCCGCAACCAGCAATACCTCATCTTCTTTATAAGGACGTCCGATGATCTGTACTCCCACGGGTAGCCCTTCATCCGGCTTGCGAATGGGGACGACTGCGGCAGGATTTCCCAGCAGATTGTAGTGCTGAGAATAAGACATGGTGCGCACGTAGTCGCCCGCGTATTTCGCTCCCCATCCTCCATCTTCATGACGAAAAGCCGGAATGGAGCACACCGGCGCCAGCAGAATCGGAAATTCCTCCATCTGGGTCAGCAGGTGTGAACGCAAGCCGTCGCGTTCAAGCAAGGTGTTCAGCAGCCTCTCCCCGGTAAGAGGAGGCTGCTCCCTCGCCAGGGCAAGAAACTCTTTTGTGTTCTCGCTGACCTCGCTTTCCCGCCCCTTTACCATAGGATTCAATAACATCGCAATTGCTTCCACAAAAAGGGTGAACCATAGCTCTCTTGCCCGATCGAGTGCATCCGGACGAAAGGGCTGCACCTCAAATCCACTGGCAGAAAGATGTTCAGCTGCGCTGTGCACAGCATCTCGTATCTCCGGCGCGGGCGAGCTGAATCCATCATCCGTGTAAAAACCAACGCGCAATTTTGTCTTGGCATGTGTTTTGCCGGCAAAAAAAGGAGTCGGTGATGACACCGGATCGCCGGCGTCATATCCGCAGGTCGCTTCCAACAGGAGTCGGATGTCCTGTATGGTGCGCGCCATGGGCCCGACAACCCCAATCAAAGAAAAAGGGCCGCCGCAAGGCGGATAGTGACCGGTTGCGGGAATCCTCCCCGGTGTCGGCTTGAGTCCGCAGATGCCGCAGAAGTGGGCAGGAACCCGAATTGAGCCGCCACCGTCACTGCCGATTCCTCCGCTGGACATGCCGCAACTGATCGCGGCGGCTTCTCCGCCACTTGACCCGCCGGAAGTGCGCTCGATATTCCACGGATTGTTGGTTCGTCCCTGGAGGTCATTCTCGGTGTGATAAGCAATCAGCAACTCAGGCGTATTCGTGTTGCCCACCACAATTGCCCCTGCTGCCTTCAGCCGCGCAACCAGCGTCGCATCCTGGGCGGCGACGTAGCCATGTCGCAGGCGGCTCCCCGCTTCGCACCGCAGCCCATGTACGTCAATACAGGATTTAATAGTAATTGGAATGCCAGGCAGCGTTTCTTCAGTTTGCCCTGCCATCACCTTTGCTTCGGCGCGTCTTGCTTCCACCCTCGCTTCCTCTGCGTTCACGCAGGCAAAGGCGTTGATTTTAGGATTGCACTCCTCGATTCTTCGCAGATGTGCATCCATCAACTCCACCGGAGAGATTTGCCGGGTACGGACCAGTCGCGCCAGTTCCCACGCGGGCATCTGGGTGAGGGCAAGCGTGGATGATTGCAGGCTTCCCACTGTCTGTACCACTATCTGCGAAAATTCTCTTCTTCAGTGAAGGTTTTTTTCAACTTCTCTCGCCTTGCTCGGATCAATGTTCCGTGTTCTTTCCTTTAAATTCGCGTTCATTCGCGTTGATTCGCGGCTAGAAAAGGTTTTGATCTGCGTACATCTCGCATGAAATCTGCGGCAAATTCTGTTGCGTCTATGTCGTGCCCGTTGAGGTTTCAGCAGAGGCAATGCAGCAGCGTTCTGCTGGGAACAAACTCTGGCGCCAGGCTCATGAGCAACTCAACCACGCCATCCTTTTGCCTGTGAAGGACGAGTTCCAGTAGTCTGCCTAGATTGTCAGCAAATGTTTCCGGATCGTCAATGCTGTTGCCGCAGATCTGGTCCAGGTGGCGCACGCCGGTCTTTCTGCGGAATTCATAGTCGTAGGTAAGCTGCTCGGAACGCTTTTCACCGTCACGCAAACCAACCAAGGTCAGGCCATCATCCAAACCTTGCCGGCCGGATTCACGCCGCAGGAAATCCGCCAGTTCCATGATTTTTCGCGGCCTGCCCATTTCCGGAAGCAGCAAGGAATCTCGGCGGATGTTCGAACCGGCAATCAGAAAATCAGTTGCTTCTTCCACCGTCAGGAAATACCGCGATGCCTGTGCATCGGTGATCGCCAGCGGCAGTCCGTTTCTTAGACAGTGCAGGAAGAGTGGCGCCACACTGCCTGAACTGCCCAGCACGTTCCCCAGCCGAAGAGTAATCTTTCGCGTGGAGGACTCCATGGCAATGAGAAACAACTCTGCCAGCCGCTTGGACACGCCCAGCATGCTGGTTGGATTGACTGCCTTGTCTGTGGACACATTTACAAAGCACTCCACGTCCGCGCCGTCTACCACTTGCAGCAGGCGGATTGTTCCCAGCAAATTATTCTGCAATGCATGAAAGGGCTCCGATTCCAGCGCCGGCAGGTGCTTCATCGCTGCCGTGTGGAAGACAATCTCAGGCTGATACTTCGAAAACACCTTTTCCAGTGATTGCTGGCACAGAATGTCGGCCTGAATGAACTCCACCTGGGGCAGCGTGACATTACGGCATTTATATCTCTCATACAGCCCTTGAAGGTTGTGCCCTGAATGGTCCAGAAAGATCAGGGTGCGTGCCAACCCTCCCATCAGCCGCACGCTGAGGGCTGAGCCGATGGATCCGCCCGCGCCGGTAATCAGAACATTTTTTCCCGCAAAGCAGTTGCTCCAGTCGCAGGAGCGCAAGGCAAATAAGGGGCGGTCCAGGAAAGAGGTCCAATCTACCGTGCAGGGATTGTCTGAGGCTGGCTGGCGAACCGTTATGTTGCTTGCATAGTGTTCGATTGATGCCATTGAGGAAAAGACAGTGGCTCGTAATCAAATTTGCGGTCCAAAACCCGGCCTCGCAGCCGTTGTGCCATTCTATCGCAAGACGTGGTATCGCCTTTTTATCTCGGGAAATCCTCGAATTGATTTTGCAGGCGCGAATCGCGCCAATTTGCGTGGATAAAAAAAGTGCGCAAAATCGCGCACTGCACCTGTCTCTCCTGTCGAGGTGCAAGGTCCATGTCAGCCCATGGTTTGTGCTTATTTGGGACAAGAAGCGCTTTTCTCGCGGCATTGATTTTAGCGGTCCTGGGTTTCAGTATTCCCGTTTCGGGACAGGGTTGAGTGGCCGCGCGACAGAGTTCGCCCGTGATTGGCGACTTATGTGCGGATGGCAATGGGCGTGAGGCACAGGCCCGCGAAAACCTGAAGACGCATCATTTCGATATCACCATTGGATATCGTTATCAGTCCTCAGCCCGGCACTTTGTGGGTACCGTGGAGCAAGTCCAGCGTGAGATCCTTCACACTCAGATCGAAAATGATTACCACCTTTTCGACGTGGCGATTAATTATGAATTGTCTCCACGTTGGAGCCTGACGGCGAGCCTGCCGATTCTGGTTGCCAAGCGTGACCAGCGAGGCAGCGGCATCTACCACGTTGCCGGTATCGGCGATTCCACGGTCGGGGCGCGCCTCTGGATCTTTCGTCCGCCAACGGAATCAGGTGGAAACATCTCCTTTGGGTTCAGCTTGAAGATGCCCACTGGCAAAGACAACTCAGTGGACCATCGTGGCCCAGGGGGACCACTGGTCACGGCTGACCAATCCATTCAGGCTGGCGACGGGGGCTGGGGATTCGCATTGGAAACACAGGCGTTCAAACAGACCTTTTTTCATAGCACGCTCTATTTCTCAGGAGCCTATTTGTTCAACCCCGAGGATACGAATGGAGTTAAAACTTTTCGCTCGGCGCCAGGCGAAGAAGTCATGTCCGTGGCCGATCAATATTTGTATCGCGGCGGAATTTCTCACCACGTGCCCAGGGTGAGGGGCCTCTTCGCCAGTATCGGCGGCCGTATGGAAGGTGTGCCGGTGCGCGATGCCTTTGGACGAAGTGATGGCTTCCGGCGGCCAGGTTACGCAATCGATGTTGATCCCGGATTCATGTATGTCGTAGGTACCAGGAACATATTTTCCTGCAATGTGCCTTTTGCGGTGGAGCGGAATCGCCGGGCCAGCGTCCCTGATCTTGCCCACAATAGACATGGAGACGCCGCTTTCGCTGATTACGCATTGATCCTTTCTTACAATCGGCATTTCTGATGCCTCAGCGCCGCCCATGGCGCAAGGCCGGCAGACTGGCGGTCCAGGAGGTGAACTATGAAGTCTTTTCTTGCGATGGTCTTGCTCATCAGCCCTGTTTTCAGCTCTTCAGCGCCCAATCTTGAATTGAAGGACGCTCAGGGAAACGTTCACCACCTGGCGCAGTATCGGGGAAAGATCGTAGTTCTGAATTTCTGGGCCACATGGTGTGTTCCATGCAAGACCGAGATGCCCATCTTTGTTGACGTCTATAAAAAATATCGCGATCGTGGCGTTGTGGTGCTTGCTGCTTCCATGGATGACGAGAGCACCCGCCGGTATGTTTCCCAGTACGCACACGTCTACAAAATGGAATTTCCCATTCTTGTGGATGCAAGCTCAGACACAATGCATGCGCTTGGCTTGGGAGAGGGACTTCCTTCTACCGTCTTTTTTGATTCGAATGGCGACGTCGTTGGCAAGATACTGGGCCAGGCCCAGAAGAAAGATGTCCTTAAGAGAATCGAGTGGCTCCTGGGAAATCATGAGGGCCAGCCTCCGCAGCCAGTTACTGACACCCTGAGACACAAGTAAAACTGCCCTTCTCACTCTGTAGCACTACTCGTGAGAATCTTGCTTTTTGACGAGGGTCCTTCATCTACTTGTGTTTGCGTTCTTTTTAGCATTCCTTCGTGTCCCTCGCTTTTCCCTCCGTGACCTCTGTGGTGAGGTTTTGATTTTGCTTTTGATCCTCTTTGCGCTCGCTGCGCGGAAGGCCGCCGTTTCTACTTGAGTTCCGTAATAATCGCGCGCTGCTTCCCCCGCACCAACGTCTCGGTGTGTGTGCGGTTGCGAGTGTTGAATCGCACCGTACCAGAAGTGTAGGTGTTCACCACAGCCTGGCCGTCCGGCGCAGTCGATTTCAAATCGCCATCCTCCAGGAAGTACGCCACTACGTCCTTGTCGTGAAAGTGCATCGGAGTGGCTACTCCTGGCTCCCAGGTGTAATCCCACACGATCACTCGCTCGTTCTCAAAAAGTTTCTTAATGCCCGGCCGCGGAAAGGCCAGCGGATAGCCGCTGGTGTTCTGAATTGGGGCCACCGGATGGTCTTTCAAGTCAATCACAATCGCTCGTCCCGTTATCTTCGGCGGTGTGCCCTTAGGCAGGAACGCCGCATTCCCCGCCAGGGACACAACCACTGCATCGAACGGCTGTGCCGTGGCCGAATCCGTAACCTCCCAGATTACAACCCGGTCATTCTCGACGGACGGCTTGAGCGTCGCCTGTGGACCCGCCTGGACCAACATCGCGCAAAAGACCAAAACAGGAAGCATGGCAGCCCCTTTCAAAAATGAATGCGTGATTCCTGGAACTCAGCCACCAGAATCCTGCCGAACCACGCCGCGTCATCATAAGCCTGTTCGTGTGATCGAGCAACCGCTCACGCGGAGTGGCAAAATATTCTGTTGTAGAATCTTGTTGAACGGAGAGCACCAATGCCTGACGAAACGGAAGATAAGACAATTTATAAGGTTGTCCTCAATCATGAAGAACAGTATTCCATCTGGCCCGCTCACAAGGAGAACGCTTTAGGCTGGAAAGATGCAGGCAAGAGCGGGACTAAAGAGGAATGCCTGGCGTATATCAAAGAAGTCTGGACAGATATGCGTCCCCTGAGTTTAAGAAAGAAAATGCAGGAACAGGGATTGGGATAAAGGGTACGAGCTGCCTTACCTGCATAACTACGATGGTTCGACTCGGTTTTCCGATGACCCGATGACCGGGGTCCCCGACGCGCGCTTCGTGTGGCGGGGTGGTGGTGACCCGATGACCCGACGACCCGATTGCCTCCACGATCGATGCAGCCGAAAGTCACACACTATTCAATCCGGCCAAACCGGTGGCGGGGTGAAGGTCACCCGATTCTCCCTAACCCTGGGGGCCTTCTTCATCCTCCAGGATGACCAGGTATTCGGCCCTGGCGGAGTTGAAGGTGAGATGTGTGACCGCGTATCCCGAGGGGGTAAAGTCAGGATCGTTGAGTTTGGCTTGGAGATCCTGAGCGTCTTTTCCAAATACAACCTTGTAACGCAAACGATTGGATTGTCCGGGGTGGGCCATGCGCATTAGTCTAATGCAGGTTCTGGGCTTAGGGAATAGGCCGCCCGACAGGCCTGAAATCTACCGCCAAAAACCCTAAAATAAAAGGTTAAAAAGCTGATCGACAATGTCGATTTCGCCGTCTTCCATTCGACTATATTACGTGGTATACCCCAGTGGAGGAGTAGACATGTCATTCTTTCGCGATTTGAGAATTGCGGTGCGTTCGTTGGCGCGAGTCCGGGCATTATGGATCACCGTGGCCATCACCCTCGCGCTGGGCATTGGCGCCAACGCGGCCATCTTCAGTGTGGTTCGCGGCGTGCTCCTGCGGCCGCTGGCTAATCGCGATGAGGACCGCCTGCTTTACGTCCGCCAGAGCGCGCTTGGCATCGGCTCTGACAATACCCATTTCTCCGTCCCGGAAATTAAGGACATCGGCAGCGGACTCAAGACCATCAGCGAAATTGGTACTTTTTCGCCGCTCCCTTTCACCATGGTAGGACTGGGCGAGCCACGGGAGATTCGCTCCGGGGTGGTTGATGGCAACTACTTTGAGGTCATGGGGCTGCGCCCGTATATCGGACGCCTGCTCAACTCCGGCGACGACGGCCCCAAAGCGGCGGGCGCTGTGGTGCTGACATACCGCTTCTGGAGTACCGGCTTGCACTCTGATCCCAGCGTGATTGGAAAAACCATCCGGCTTGAGAGTTTTGGTGGTCCACGTACTGCTGTCATCGTCGGCGTTTTAGAACCGTGCGTGCCCTACCCCGAGGAAACCGAAATTATCGCCAACGTAGTTACCAGCCCACATCACCTCGATGCCACCATGGTTCTCGGCCGCGAGCACCGCATGACTGAGGTCTTTGCCCGGCTTGCCCCAGGCGCGGAGCTGGACGGCGCCCGATCGGAACTGCGTACCGTATACGCCGCCATGCTCGGTGAACACCCCAAGGAATACAAGGCCGCAGATCACTTCAAAATCGATGTCACCCGGATGCATGACCAGATGAATTCGGGGGCGCGCACTACCCTCTGGATTCTGCTCGCCGCCTCCGGCCTGTTGTTTGTGATTGCCTGTTCCAACGTTGCCAATCTTATCCTGGCGCGGACCGTGCGTCGTGAATCCGAGCTAGCCGTTCGCTCTGCCTTGGGCGCAACCACGGGCAGGCTCCGCCGTTCCCTGTTGGCGGAAGGTGTGGTGTTGTGCGGGAGCGGCGCCCTGGCCGGCGTCCTCATCGCCGCCCCCATGGTCTCTGTGCTGTCTCGCTATGCCGCGCACCTGTCCGCGCGCGCCCTGGATCTCAAGCTCGATTCCACCCTGGTTTGGATTGGAGTCGGGCTGGCCTTGATCGCCGCCATCTTCCTGGCCTTTGTTCCGCGCCTGCCCTCCACCTCGCGTGGCCCCGCCCTGTCGAGCAGCGGCTCTCGCGTGAGCAGCGCCAGCGGCCGCCGCCTCCGCATTTTTGCCGTTACCCAGATCACCGCCTCCTTCCTGTTGTTGGCCGGTGCCGGTGTCCTGCTGCGAACCCTGTGGGTGCTGGAAAGATCGCAGCCCCAGTTTGAAACTGCACACGTGCTCGCGGTCAACCCATCGTTATCACGCCAGGGGACGCTGAATCCGGTAGAGACATGGGCTACGCCGGGCAGCGCGCTGACGCGTTGCTGCACGTTACGATTAACCGTGGCGCGCAAAATGGCCGCCATAGCCCTGGCTCTGTGGAAGAAAGGAGAAAGTTTCGACGCCCAAAAACTGAAACCACAAGCAGCTTGAGCGCTGGGGAAGAGCCTTTTCCTCCTGGCTATGCCTGATGGTTGGCTCTTAGATTCTCCAGAGGCTCGGGTTCGAGGGTGAGTATCCTTCGGGTCATTAGGCCAAGATTTGGACTGTGTCCACCTAAGTCTCGACACCGATCCTATGCCCCCTCGGATAACCCAACAAAGCTGTAGGCCGAGCGCTACGCTCGAGTCTCTCATAGAATCATGGTTGCCACACAACCACACCGGCTGCTGATTGAAGTCTCAGGAACTAAGGGTGTTGTCACCCAAAAGGATGCACAGCTCAGGAAAAGGCAAAAGCAAGAAGCAACAACAACAGCAACAGCAACAGCAACCGCAACCCCAAACCCGCTCTACTAAGTGTGAAGGATCTGGGGCTGGATGCCGCGTGAACCATCCGGTACAGCTCGAGGGGGAGAATTTTCTTGACACCCACCCTCTATAGAATGACCCGA
>DATDGH010000212.1:0-4232 GCA_036522215.1 Candidatus Angelobacter sp.
GGGCAAGGGCGGCCTGATGCATTTGGGCCTTCCGGTCTTCAACACCGTGTCCGACGCGGTGAAACACACCGGAGCGACCGCTTCGGTGATTTTCGTTCCTCCGCCTTATGCCGCGGACGCCATCATGGAGGCTGTGGACGCGGGCGTGCCGCTGGTGGTGTGCATCACCGAAGGAATCCCGACAGCCGACATGGTACACGCGCGGGAGTTCATGCGGGGCAAGCCGTCGCGTCTGATCGGGCCAAATTGCCCCGGCATCATCTCGCCCGGCAAATGCAAAATCGGCATTATGCCCGGACACATCCACAAGGAAGGAAACATCGGAATTGTGTCCCGCTCGGGCACGCTGACTTATGAGGCTGTATTTCAGCTTACGCAGCGCGGCGTTGGACAATCAACGGCTATCGGCATTGGCGGCGATCCCATTATCGGCACCAACTTTATTGATGCCCTCAAGCTGTTCAATGAAGATGTAGAGACAGAGGCCGTCATCATGATCGGCGAAATTGGAGGCAATGCTGAGGAAAACGCCGCAGCATGGGTAAAACAAAACATGAAAAAGCCGGTGGTTTCGTTTATTGCCGGTCAGACCGCGCCTCCAGGCCGCCGGATGGGTCATGCCGGGGCCATCATCTCCGGAGGCCACGGCGCGGCGGCTGAAAAGATGAGAGCTTTAGAAGCGGCCGGGATCACTGTCGCAAAATCGCCGGCAATGATTGCAGAAGCCCTGCTGGCTCGAATCGGCGCAAAAGGTTAAACGTACAGACGGTGCTCCGCACCGTCTCAATTCCAGGAGACCTGATTACGAATGCAGACGTTGCAGCGCACTTTTTCTATCATTAAGCCGGACGCAGTCGCCAAGAACGCAACCGGCGCCATCATTGCCATGATCCAGGAGAGCGGTTTCCGCATTCTCGGCTTGAAGATGCTGGAAATCACCAAAGAACAGGCCGAGGGTTTTTACGCCGTCCATGCCAGCAAGCCTTTTTTTGATTCACTCACGAAATTCATGTCCAGCGGTCCCATTGTGGTGCTGGCTCTGGAAAAAGAGAACGCGATCGCCGACCTGCGCAAGCTCATGGGCGCAACCAATCCCGCCAATGCTGAGCCAGGTACGATTCGCAAGAAATGGGCAGAGAGCATTGAGCGCAATGCCATCCATGGCTCCGATGCCGAAGATACGGCGCGCTTTGAGTTGAGCTACTTCTTTGCGGGATGCGAGTTGGCCAGGTAGTGCTTACTCCACCACCGTATATAACTCTCTGTTGCGCTGTTCCATGATTGGGTCCAACCCCCCGCTGACATACTGTTTGAAATAAGGCGCATTGCGATGCGCCTGGAGCGCGGCCTGATCTCTGTATTGCTCGTAGAACAGAAACCTGCAAGGATCTTCTATCGACTGGTGGCCTACGTACATCAGGCAGCCGGGCTCTTTGCGCGAATGTTGCTGAAGAATGCGGATGTATTCCTTGCACTTCTCTTCGCTGCCTGCTTTCACCAGCATGTCAACCTTTAAGACGATCATTTGGCCCTCGCCAGCTTGCCTTTGGTTTTCGCAGCTCCCAGGTCTGCATCGAACTCGGGTTTAAGGATGGTCTGATCTCGTTCGGGGCCGGTAGAAACCATGCCAATCTTCGCGCCTGATTCCTTCTCAATGAACGCCAGATACTCTTGCGCACGCTGCGGCAATTTTTCAAAGCTGGTGATGGCAGCGGTCGCTTTTTTCCATCCTGGCATCTTGTGGTAAATGGACTCAACGTGGTCAAAACCTGTGGCCAGCGCCGGGATTTCGCTCCTCTTCTTGCCGTTGACTTTGTAACCCACACAGATCGGGATCTCGTCCAGTTCGTCGAGCACATCCAGTTTGGTCACCACCCACCAGTCGATGCCATTGATCATCTGGGCGTAGCGCAGCAACGGCAGGTCCACCCAGCCAACGCGCCTGGGGCGCCCGGTAACTGCGCCGTATTCATTGCCTTTGGCGCGAAGTTTGTCTCCCATTGCGTCCTTCATCTCGGTGGGAAACGGGCCGCCTCCTACGCGCGTGCAATACGCCTTGGTCACGCCGATCACGGTTCCGATCGCATTGGGTGCAACGCCTGTTCCCGTCACGGCGCCGCCGGAAGTGGCGCTGGAGGAGGTCACAAAGGGATAAGTGCCGTGATCAATATCCAGCATAGTTCCCTGCGCGCCCTCAAACATCACCGATTCGCCATCAGCCAACGCCTGGTTGAGAAGCAAGGCGGTGTCGGCGACAAACGGCGCTATTTTCTGGGCGGCTGCAGCATATTCGCGGTACATGCCGTCGGCATCGAGTGGATCGGAATTGAAAAGTGCGTGCGCGATCATGTTTTTTTCGCGGCAGGCATTCTCAATGGTTGCTCGCAGCAGGCTGGAGTCCAGAAGGTCGGCCACGCGCAGCCCTCGCCGTCCCATCTTGTCTTCATAGGCTGGCCCGATGCCGCGTGAGGTAGTGCCAATCTTCACTCGCCCCGGAGCATTTTCCGCGCCCATCTCGATCATGCGGTGATAAGGAAGAATCACGTGCGCGCGGTTGGAGACAAACAGGTTACCGTCCACCTGCGCTCCCGCGTCCCGCAACGTGGAAACCTCATTCAGGAACGCAATGGGGTCCAGCACTACGCCGTTTCCGATCACGGAACGGCAGCCCTTGCGCAGCACTCCGCAAGGGACAAGCTGGAGCACAAACTTTTTGCCTTTGATGATGACTGTATGCCCGGCATTGTGGCCTCCCGCATACCGGGCCACGATGGAGAAATTCTCTGAGAGGACATCAACGATCTTGCCCTTGCCTTCATCGCCCCACTGGGCGCCTACTATGACCGCCGTCTTTCCTGCCTTCACTGCGTCGCACACTCCTCTCCCGGTCGCGTTCTCACAGGTTCTTGGGCTTGTCTGGAAGATGAACGGGAAGCTACTTACCATCAGATTCTAACAAACCGCCATGCCCCGGCCAAACAGTTCATTTAGGCTAAATTCTGCCGGTACGAATGCAGGCCTCCACCCAGGACAGGCGCAGTTTGTTCCGGACTTGATTCTGTTAACCTGATTCGGTCATGTTGCCTTTTAAACTCGTTTATGCCGACGACTACTATTTGCCCATCGGGGAGCACGTTTTTCCGGCGGAAAAATACAGCATGGTCCGCAACCGGCTGCTGGCAGAACACATTGCCGACCCTTCTGACTTCGTAGCTCCCTCCCCGGCCTCGGATGACGACATCCGGCTGGTGCATACAACCGAGTACGTGCACAAGCTGAAGACCGGCACGCTCACCGCGTTTGAAGAGATGCAGTTGGAAATCCCTTATTCTCCGGGTCTGGTAAAGGCGTTCTGGCTTTCGGCAGGCGGTTCGATTCTTGCCTCGCAGCTCGCCCTTCAGGACGGGATCGCTGTCAACATCGGTGGCGGATTTCACCATGCCTTTCCCGATCATGGCGAAGGCTTCTGCATGATTCACGATGTGGCCGTAGGCATCAAGCGAATGCACCGCGATGGCAAACTCCGCCGGGCCATGACGGTGGACTGTGACGTTCACGATGGCAACGGTACCGCCGCCATATTTCCTCCCCAATCGCACAACGGCCAACCGCTGCCCAGCACCAGCGGCGTCCATCCCGCCACGCGTGGAGTCCATGCGCAGCTTCGCGACAGCAGCGCCGGCGATTTGGCGGTCTTCACCATTTCGCTGCATCAGGCCAACAATTATCCGGCAATCAAGCCGCCGTCTTCCATTGACGTGAATCTTCCCGATGGCACCGAAGACGAGCAATATCTGGGATGGCTGGAACAGGCGCTCAGCTCAGCCCTGCGGCAATTTGAACCAGAGTTGCTGTGCTACATTGCCGGGGCCGACCCATTTGAGGAGGATCAGCTTGGCGGATTGGCCCTTACCATCAATGGCTTGAAAAAACGCGATGAACTGGTGCTGCGCCTGGCTCGCTCGCGCAACATCCCGGTCATGATCACCTATGCCGGCGGTTACGCCCGGCATGTGGAAGATACGGTGACCATCCATTGCAATACGGTGCAGGCGGCAAGAGAAGCCTTTGCCGCAAATTTATGAATTGTGATTTTTGATTTGTGTGACTTGCTTTCAGCTATTCGTACTGGGATTTCTCAGTGGCCTCCGTGTCTCTGCGGTGGATGTTGCGGTTGCTTTTGATCTTAGCTAACTACTAGAACTCATCTCATAAATGGTTTTCTAACTCGG
>DATDGH010000213.1:0-1848 GCA_036522215.1 Candidatus Angelobacter sp.
GGTGATGGAAGCGAGCTAAGAAATTGGGTAAGTTGGTAAGTTGGTAATTGAAAGGCAAAACCTTACCGCTGATGACGCTGAATCAACTGATCATCACTGATGAACAATGATTGAGAGAATCCAAAAGCCAATGGGCACAGGTCAGATGTCGAAATTGGCTGAATGCTGAGGGTTGAATGCTAAGTGCTTCTTTTCTTCGTCGGCTGTGGTACTGGCTGCGTCGCCGCAATCTGGAAAGCGACTTCGAAGAAGAGATCCGCCAGCACCTCGACCTCAAAATCCAGCAGAACATAGAAAGTGGGATGTCCCGCGCAGAGGCTTCGCGACAGGCGCATCTTGAGTTCGGCAATCCGGCGCTGGCCAGGGAGCGCACGCGCCAGCACTGGGGCCTTCCGCTGCTGGAGAGTATTGCGCAGGATTTCCGCATGGGAACGCGCCAGCTCCGGCGACGGAAGGGGTTCGCCCTGGTTGCAGTGCTCACCTTGGCCCTGGGAATTGGAATTAACGTAGCGGTTTTCAGTTTAGTGAATGCAATCCTGCTGGCCCCACTTCCCTATCCGCATTCGGCGCGCCTCGTCGATGTCGATGAGACGGAACCAGCCCAGGGCATCGAACGAGAAGAGGTTTCTTACCCCAACTTTCTTGAATTTATGCGACGAAGCCATTCCTTCAGTCAAATGGCAGCTTTCGTCTCAAGTACATACACTCTACGCGCCGAAGGTGAACCGGAGCGAGTAAGGGGTTCAGTGGTTTCCGCAAATCTGTTCTCCATGCTGGGCGGGACTCTTGAAGCGGGCTGGGAATTTACGGCTGAAGACGACCGGCCGGGTGGAGGCAAGGCTGTCCTATTGAGCCACGCACTGTGGCGAAGAAGGTTCGGCGCAGACCCGGCGATTGTGGGCAAGACGATTGTGGTGGATGACGAGTTGTACACAGTGGCGGGGATCATGAATGCCGGCTTTCGATTTCCGTCAGTGCAGACTGATCTGTGGCTTTCACTGGGGCCTCTTGCCGGCCAGAGCTTCATGCAGAGGCGAGGAGTGCATATCCTGTCTGTCCTGGCGCAGCTCAAGGACGGCGCCAGCGTGAGGCAGGCAGCGGCAGAGCTGCGGGCCATCGCGGCAGCAATTCAGCAGCAGTTTCCAACTGAGGACCCAGGGCACAGCGCCAATGTGGTCCCTTTGAAGGAAGTGTTAGTTCGGGATGCGCTGCCGGCACTGCTGATGCTCTCGGGCTCGGTATTGTTTGTTTTGCTGATTGCCTCCGCAAATATTGCCAATCTGCTGGTCTCCCGAGCCACGGTCCGCAGGCGGGAAATGGCAATTCGCAAGGCCCTCGGCGCCACTCGAACAAGAATCCTGAGGCAACTCTTGACGGAGAGCCTGGTGCTCTCAATTCTGGGCACTGCGGCCGGGCTCCTGCTGGCTAAGTCGGTGCTGATGGCGGCCTCCGCGCAACTTGCTACTCTATTGCCGCGAATGGAAGAAGTGCGAATCGATTCGCAGGTGTTGCTCTTTGCCCTGCTGCTTTCACTGGTGACCGGTGTCCTTTTCGGCATGGCCCCGGCGCTGCATTCTGCCAAATCGGGAGCGGAAGGAGAAGTCTGCAAATCCACTGTGGCCGGCGCCGGCGGCTCCCAAGGCTCGCGCCTGCTCCCTCGAGCCCTCATTGTGGCGGAGATCGCGGTCACGGTCTTGCTGCTGGTTCCAGCTGGATTGCTGATGAAAAGTTTTGCGAGACTCCTACAAGCAGATCGAGGCTTTGACTCCGACAATCTGCTGACCATGACCGTCTCGCTGCCTTCCACCAACTACCAGACTGGGGAACAGGTGGCCCAATTTTTCGACC
>DATDGH010000214.1:0-2469 GCA_036522215.1 Candidatus Angelobacter sp.
GATCTGGTGATCCGGTGATCTGGAACCTCTACCTCTTCTCAACTCCCTTGCTTAAGTCTACATTCTTGAGCCAAAGGGAAGAGATTTCGCATGCCGGTGGTGAGGATTGAATCAATTCTTTTTCTGATCACCCGATCACCGGATCGCGTGCGATCATCCGATTCTTCGCTGCCTCATACAACAGAATAGATGCGGCAATCGCGGCATTGAGCGATTCCACGCGCGGCGAATGAGGAATTGTAACCAGCTCGTCCGCCATCGAGACAACTGCCGTTGGTAGCCCTGCGCCTTCATTGCCGATCAGCAATGCCAGCGGGCCGGTGAGATCGATCTCTGCCGCCGGTTTGCCTTTGTGAGACGACGTTGCCACCACGCGCAGGCCGCGCTCTTTCATGCTGGTGGCGGCTTCGATTAAAGGCAGGCGGACAACCGGCTGGCGAAAGACCGAGCCCGCCGAAGCCCGTACTACTTTGGAGTTGAAGTGGCTGGCCGTCTTTTCTCCCAGCAACACGGCACGAGCAAGAAATGCTTCTGCGGAGCGAATGACAGTACCGACGTTGCCTGGGTCCTGCACTCCGGCCAGGCCGATGATCAGCAGGTTCTCATCGGCGCCCTGCAAGACTTCTTCCAGGCGAAAGATTTTTGGCCTCACCATGGCAGCTACTCCCTGAGGCGTCTCGGTATCCACGGCACTGGAAAAGACTGCATCCGGCAGGAGCAGCACCTCAGTCTGACTGGAAATCTGGGGAAGCAGGCGTTGCGCGTGGGCGCGGCCGCTTTCACTGAAGAACACCGCCTGAAATCGCAAGCCACTGCGTATGGCTTCCTCCAGAATCCGCACGCCCTCAATGGCCACAAGGCCTTCTTCGGTCAGACCCGACTGGCTGAAGGCCTTGCGCAACTCTTTCACCAGCGCATTCTGGGGGCTGCTCACAGGACGCAGCCGCGATTCGCTGTGACTTCCAAGGGCCATACGGCTAGATCATACCTGAGGCGGGGACAGAGGCAATGTGGCGGGTTGTTCCTCTCCGTGTGCGCTGAGCTGAACCGAGTTTCGTCTGGTAAGGCGATTTTCTGACAGGGGAAAACGGGCTCTCCAGCGTTTTAATCAATTGAGTGATCCTAGGGGAAGGGTCTGTGGGGCGGGGGAACGGCAAGTTCCCAAAATGAAAGCAAGACGGAACTAGTCGTGTTCATTCCATCCCTTGATGAGGTATAGTCGCGGAAATTCACTTGGGTGGGGCCGAAAATGTCAAAAAACATAATCGTCTGCTGCGATGGTACAGGTAATGAATTTGGCGACAGGAACTCCAACGTGGTGAAGTTGTACAAGACATTGGTCCGCGATGCGGCACAGATTGCCTATTACCACCCTGGTGTCGGGACCATGGGTTCGCGGAGCGCGCTGAGTGGAATTGGCAAGTGGTGGACGCGTGTGATCGGGCTGGCCTTCGGCTATGGCCTCTCTGATAACGTGGCTGACGCGTACCAGTTCCTGATGAGGAATTTTGAGGCGGGCGACAAGGTTTACGTCTTTGGTTTCAGCCGGGGGGCTTACACGGCCCGCGCCCTGTGCGGCATGCTTCACATTGTCGGGCTGCTGACGCAGGGGAATGAAGGCCTGATCCCCTATGCCATCCGGATGATCAAGAAGAAAAACCTCGACTTCCCGGTGGCAGCCGGTTTCAAAAAAACTTTCGCCCGCGAGTGCAAACCGTATTTCGTAGGCGTGTGGGACACCGTCAGCTCGGTGGGGTGGATCTATAACGCCGTCCGCTTCCCGTATACCAATGCGAGCAGCAATCCCGACTTTCATATTGTTCGTCACGCGATGTCCATAGATGAGCGCCGAGCGTTCTTTCGCCAAAATTTGTTCGGTAAGCCCCGCGACCAGCAGCAGGACATTGACATTAAGGAGGTCTGGTTTGCGGGCGTGCATTCGGACGTGGGCGGCAGCTATGCGGAGAAGACGAGCCAGCTCTCAAAGATCAGCCTACAGTGGATGCTGGATGAAGCGGAGCTTAGCGGCCTGAGGGTTGACGAGCATCGGAAGGCTGACATCCTGGGGGTCAAGCCGACCTACGTTGCACCTGATTCCAGAACCAAGAATATGCACAAATCACTGCGTGGGGTGTGGTGGATTGCCGAGTTGTGGCCGAAGATCAGCCACAAAAAGACCGCTGACGGCGAATGGAAGAAGACGATTCGCCTGAATCTTGCCCGGCGCCGCTGGATTTCCCCGGATCCGCCTCCGCTGGTGCACGAATCGGTGGACCAGCGACTGAACTGGGTTCCTCCCGATCCGGTGGTGATAGACGAAGCTGGGCACCAGGAACTGGAGCGCAATCCCTTTCCCTATAAGCCTGGCAATTTGCCTGAGAAACACGAAGCCGTGGGGTGATGATGGTGGCAAGCCTCTTCTTGCAGCCAAGGTCCCCGGTCCGTGAAACGGCCCTTGTTTAGGTTCGT
>DATDGH010000215.1:0-4314 GCA_036522215.1 Candidatus Angelobacter sp.
TGGGAACGATTGGCTGGAAGTGGATATTGGATTCCATCTACAGCGTGATTACGTGGGTGCTGGTGTGGATTGGATTCGTGAAAGCTTACGACACTCCCATGTGGCTGGGAGAGCGAAAACTGGCGATGGCCTCAGTCATTCTGGTCCATTGCTGGCGGCTGATTCCATTTGCCACGGTGATCCTGCTGGCCGGCCGCACCGCAATTCCTAAAGAGATTCCGGAAGCTGCGGCCATCGACGGCGCGGGTTTCTGGCGGAGATTGTTTCAGATTGACCTGCCGATGATGAGGCCCATCCTCAGCGTGGTGTTTTTGTTCGGAACCATTTTCACCTTTACCGATATGGCCGTAGTCTACATTCTGACCAACGGCGGCCCCTACGATTCCACACAAACGTTGCCGATGCTGGCTTTTACTCAGGGAATTTCAGGCAGCGATCTGGCGGCCGGAGCAGCGATTTCTGTTTTTCTGGTGCCAGTGCTGGTCGTGATTGCTTATTTCATGCTTCGAATCGCGCGCCGAACGGAGGTTGTCTGATGGACAAACCGCAGGCTAAACGACCGTTCGGCATTGTCATTATCAGCGCGCTCTTATTGCTGGCTGCGATGGCCCTGCTAGTGCGCACCATTTTGCAGCATAAAGGCGGAGTGGCGGGACTGAGCCGTCTGCTGGCGGTATTGATTTTCGCTTCTCTCGCCATCGGCCTGTGGAAACTGAAGGATGCCGCTCGCATCTTCCTCTTTTTCCTGATCATGGCCGATGTGCTGAGCAATCTGGCTGCTCTATTCCTGTACGCTCTGCGCCAACACCGCGACCAGCTTGCGATTGAGTTGGTTGTTCAAGTGTTGATAGCGGCAATGTTGCTTTGGTATCTGCAGAGGCAGGAAGTGAAGCATGCATTCGGCGGCGGCAGCGCCTGGCCTGCGACGGTGCAGATGCTGGTGCTGACGATCTTCACCACCGTGCTGGCTTTTCCGTTCGTGTGGATGGGAATCGCCACCTTCAAACAGAACATTGATCTCTATGCCATGGAGAACAATCCGTTCCTGTTTAATCTGCCGCCGACTCTGGACCACCTGCGCTTCCTCTTCGCCGATAACGATATACGTTTGCTCCTGCTGAGCGTGGAGGTTTGCGCATCAGCTCTGTTTTTATGGGTGCTGTGGAAGTTTCGTCCAAGAAGATGGTTATTGGCGAGCTTATTGGCGCTCGCTCTGGTTGGCAGTGTTTTTGCGCTCAGGCAGGCCGCTTATCATCCAGACGTCTACACCATCTTCTATCTGTGCATCCTGGTCCTGCTGTTCTTATATCTTTTGACGCTTCGTTTTGTAGTGCGAGTTTTGCTGCTCTCTGTGCTTGCGATTGATCTGGTAGTCAGCGCGGTTGCGCTGTTTGGATACGCCCTGAATCAGAGAGGGTTTGTCCGCTGGCTGGGAAATACCACGCTGGTCGGCATCATTGTGGTAGCGATCACGCTGCTCCTGGCACTGCCTGCTGCCTATGCGTTGGCGCGCCTCACCGGGAAATGGGGAGAACGGCTGGGCATCGGGATATTTCTCACCTACCTGGTTCCTCCTACTTTGTTGTTTATTCCGCTGGCGCGGGTGGTGGCCATTCTTGGACTTCAAGACACCATCTGGTCGCTGGTGTTGGTCTATCCAAGCGTTACAGTGCCTTTTTCTGTCTGGCTGCTGATGGGCTTCTTTAAATCCATTCCCAAAGAGTTGGAAGATGCCGCCATGGTAGACGGCCTCACACGCTTTGGCGCATTCGTGAAAATGGTGATTCCCATATCGTTGTCCGGCATTCTCACAGTCGTGATTTTCACCTTTACGCTGGTGACCCAGGAATTTGTCTACGCACTGACTTTTATCTCTCCGGAATCGCAACAGATGGTGGGCGTGGGCGTGCCTATTGTTCTGGTTCGGGGCGACGTTTACTACTGGGGAGCCCTGATGGCTGCCTGCCTGATCGCCAGCATCCCCATTGCTTTCCTCTACAATTTGTTTCTTGATCGGTTCATCGCAGGGTTTACGGTGGGCGCAGTCAAAGGCTAAACAGAGATCAGTTGGATTCGGTTCCTTTGAAAGCTCTCATACAATTTGTGCCGATACAAGAAGAAGCCATCGTCTTGCCTTATCTTCGTAACCGCTTTTTCCTACGAGCGGAGTAGTGTAATGCCAGAAAGGAAGCTTGTAGATACCAACATTACCCGGGGTGTTGATATTTAAAATCTGGCTCAAGAACCCGCGACGTTCCCATACAAGCCACTGGTGATCCACATATTCATTGGTCAAAGTGATGTGCAGGTCAATATAGCCATCGCGAAGTTCCTTCGTCTCAGGATGATGGTCGTTATGTGGGCCAACGTGATCGCCATGCTTATAGCAGATGACCTGATAGGTCAAATCGGTAAGAGGATACCCGGAGAGCAGCTCGGCGAAGTTCTTGAAGCTTCTTGAATTAAACATTTCCCACAGTCCGATGTTCTTGACCGCCTTGAATCCCTTACCTCCGCGACGACCCAGGTATGCTGTGGCCATGTGCATGGTCTTGGGCAATTCTTCGCTGTAGCTACTCCGCATCTTGCTGATCGAATCTGCAGGAATTCTGGCAAAGAGTGGTTGCACGCAATCGTCCATAGTCCTGGTCAGAAGATTTGCGCATGCACGGGCGGTTTCAGTGGAAAGCACCTTGAAGGACTGATATTTCGCCCGGGATTTGCGCAGAGAAGCAACAAAGCCATTGGTCCGGCCGAGCCGATTCTTCCACTCTGGATTCAGCAGGTCAGAAAATTCAGACGGAAAGGAGTTCACACCCGTTTAACCTCCGTTAACGTTATCTCTTCGTTTGCTCGCAAACACAGAAAGAGACACGCTTAGGCACGGTGAGCCAATGTGACGATCACATGACCTTGCACACGGGGTTGCACGTTAAGAGCATTATCGTACGATTCAACCTAGAACAAAAGAATATTTTGTGAAGTTTACTGGTTATTTCACTGCAAGATTTATTGGGAGTACAGTGAGGTTCGAATTCGACCACAAACTGTAGCGACTATGCGGGTCCTGAGATCAGCTACAATCTTCACCCGATGATGCGCTTATTTGTGAGAACTGTTTGCTTCCTGCTGGCTCTTCTTCCAGCATCTGCCCAATCTCCAAACTACGACCTGATCATCCGCAATGGGCGGATCATCGATGGCTCGGGCAATCCCTGGTACAGCGCTGATGTTGCCATTCAGGGCGACCGCATTGCCGCAATCGGCAAGCTGGACAACGCGCACGCCAAGCGCGTGATTGATGCTTCCGGACTGGTTATCGCGCCGGGATTCATTGACATGCTGGGCCAGTCAGAAGCCGCGCTGCTGATTGACAATCGCGCCTTAAGCAAGCTCTCCCAGGGAATTACCACGGAGATTACGGGTGAAGGCGGCTCCATTGCTCCGCAGGATTCGCGGACTCTGGATGCTCTGGCGCCATCCATCGCACCTTATCACCTCAAAGTCGACTGGACTGATCTGGATGGATATTTTCATCGTCTCGAGTCCAACGGAACGCCGATCAATCTGGGGACCTACGTGGGCGCAGCGCAAGTGCGAGAGGCGATTCTGGGAGATGTAAACCGCGCGCCCACCGCGGATGAACTGGAAAAGATGAAGGCTCTGGTGGCGCAAACCATGCAGCAGGGAGCATTTGGCATTTCCACGGCATTGATTTATCCGCCCGGCCATTATGCAAAAACGGAAGAGCTGATCGAGCTGGCCAAAGTGGCCGCACAATATGGGGGCATCTATGCTACCCACATGCGCAGCGAAGGGCAGAGTGAAATTGCGGCCATTGAGGAGACATTGCGGATCGGCCGTGAAGCCCATCTGCCGGTGGAGATATTTCATTTGAAGGTCAGCGGCAAGAGTCGCGCGGGCAAAATGCATGAAGTGGTGGAGATCATCCAGAAGGCCCGCGACGCGGGGCAGGATGTAACTGCGGACATGTATCCGTATCTGGCGGGCGCCACTGCGCTTGCTTCCGCCATACCGCCGTGGGCAGCTGATGGAGGCTCGAGCAAACTGCTGGAACGTCTGCAGGATCCCGCGACTCGTGCTCGAATCAGGACTGAAATGGGTGCTCCGCATCGTGATTGGGAAAATCTGTATCTGGACAGCGGCGGTGCGGAAGGCGTAATGGTAGCTTCCGTAGTCAATAAAGATCTGAAACAGTTTACGGGCAAGACTATCGCCCAAGTCGCTCAAGAAAAGAAAAAAGATCCACTCGATACGCTCTTCGACTTTATCCTTGCAGATAAGGGTCAGACC
>DATDGH010000216.1:0-2608 GCA_036522215.1 Candidatus Angelobacter sp.
GATCGTGTCCGGAATTCCGCTCGAGACGGGAATGACTCCGGACTGCAAACCGAGCAAATTGGTGTAGCTGCGTCCATTCAGGGGAAGATTCTCCATCGTTCTTCCCCCAATGACATCGCCCAATTGCGTATTGGCCTCTTCCACGCGGAGGGCGTCAGAGGTCACCACGACTTTGGCCTCTGTTGAACCCACGGCCAGCACTACGTTGATCTCGAGAGCAGAGCTGACGTCCACCTTGATGCCTTGCTGCTCATAAATTCGGAAGCCCGAGATCCGAACGCGGAGGTCGTATTGACCGGGGGGAAGGGCAAGCAGTGAGTAATTCCCGCGCGAATCGGTCTGGGTGGTTTTCTGCTCGCCAGTTGCGGCTTGTATAGCGGTCACAGTCGCGGAAGCTATTACCCCGCCTGACGAATCCGTTACCAGGCCATAGATTTTGCCGTTTGTGTCGGCAAAACTACAAAGGGAAAAGAGGACCAGAATAAGGAGCAGCCCACCGCATTTCTGGAACGAAACCATGTAGCACCTTTCTTACATCTCTATCGAACCTTGATAACCTCTGGAAGCGTACAGTCTGCGCTGCTTGCACTTCAGATGGGGTGTCTTGGTAACACGTGAGACCAGACCTGTCAACAACATTTTCGGAACATAATTCCGCATTGTGGAACGCTAGTAAGTTCTTTCCACTGGCGGGATTCAGAATTCAGTTTTACTAAATTTAAAATTCCAATTCGTTTCGGAAAGTGACAAATGTCAGCGGTGTTTCTGTGGCGAGAGTCCGTGGTTTAGATTGATGAGGTGCAGCGGCGCTCCGCTGGGCAGGGACGGCAAAAATCCGAGCTTTTCGGATAACTCAGCGCTCACCCGAAGCAGGGTTTCCTTGAAGATCACTTTGCGCTCTGCCGTCATCCTATGATTCATCATGGATAAGCTGATCGCCGCGATCGTTCTTGAGGAGAAGTCCCTGACCGGAGCGGCGATGCAACACAACCCTGGCATATATTCTTCGTTATCGTAAGCGATCCCTTCTTTTCTCACGGTTGCTATTTCAGACAGAAGATCTTGGAGTCTGGTCAGAGTGCGAGGCGTCCGTTGTTCGAACTTCTTCCTCTTGTTTTTGTAAAGAGTCAAGATTTCGCTATTTGAGAGCCCGGCAAGAAAGACCTTGCCGCCTGCGGTACAATAGACTGGGGCTCTGTGTCCCATGCCAAAACTAATTCGAATCGGTTCTTTGATTTCTTCGTGGGATATATAGACAACTTCCGCCCCTTCCATGATCGCGAGATGGCTGGCCTCTTTGCATTCCCGGGTGAGCTGTTCCAATGCTGGCACACCGAACGTGAGCAACGGAGACTGCTGACTGAGCTGCTCTCCCAGCTTAGCCACACGACTTCCAAGAACATATTTGGAAGTAGGCAAGTCGAAGAACACATAACCGACCGTTTCCAGCGTGGCGACGAGACGATGCACCGTACTCTTGGGAGATTTTAGGATCCCACTTAGTTCCGTAATTCCTAGGCCCCCGGGACAATCCCCAAGGGCGCCCAGAATACGAAGAGCCTTAATCAAGGACTTTACGGGCTTGTTATGCTTGCCGGGTGAATGTCTTGATTCAAATTTCATGTGTGCCCTACGCCGTTTGGATCATTCTTACTCTCTTATCGCGGCCCTTGGCAAGACGGCAGCCGAGTCTATCGCTTTCCATGAAGGCACGTGACAACGCTTACCCGCGGCGTGACCCACTGCAGATGTGGCTCGCCAGCTTCGAATGCGCTATTGGACCTTCTTAGCTTCGACTGTCTGGAAATCACTGTGAAGAATCATCTTGGTGATGGCGCCTTTTTCGTCCTTTTGAAAATCAAAAATAAGCGGCGCCGACAAAACGAAGAACCGCACATCCGACTCCGGCAACAATTCTTCTGGCTCCGGACCGAGGGTCTCGTTTTGCACGTACAGATGTGCGCCTTGCAGTGTCACGAGCGTGGGCTTGGTCGCACCGGCAACTTCGTACTGACCGGAGTAGGCGGACAGTTGAGAAATATCAACCTTGGCCAGGGTGTGTTCTTGCGGTTGAAAGTCCGGCCAGCCGTACTCCTTGGAGACGGCGCGGAGGATTTCGTTTAGCAGATTCCAGCCTTGGTCGCCGTTCGTCATGATCACAATTCCTTGGCCAGGTGCCTCTGTGTATGCTTGCAGCGTGCATCGAAATCCTTCGTTGGAACCTCCGTGACTGAAACGCAGCTTGTGACCCGGAGTCTCCAGCGCAAATCCCAAGCCCCAATCATCTTTTTGATGCGTAAGCATCTGGTGCATCATTTCAGAGGACAAAATCTTATGCGACTTTCCGGCATACTCGTTTTGCACCTCAATTGCCATACGCGCAATATCACTCGGCGTGGTCCACAGACCCGCGGGCGTGATCTCGGGGTACGTGTGCCAGCCGCCCTTGACCGGTTTGCCGTCCTCTCGATACGGCGTTGCGGCCGAAGCCCACATGTTTTTCGGCAAGGGCTCCTCGAACGTGCTGTTGGCCATTCCTATCGGACGTAATACGAGTTCGTCGAGAAGCTGTGGCACTGGCTTCAGCATCACATCAGAAAGTAGCAAC